>CAMCJO010000017.1 GCA_945875135.1 uncultured Porphyromonas sp. | reverse complement strand
TGATGAGTCTGCTCATCCGTAAAGCCCTCCAGATACTCCTTGTAGCTCCGCTCTAGAATCTCATAGGGCGACTTCTCATCTCCAAAGAGTCTCAAGGCCTCGATCGTCGCTGGCTCCAGATCTCTAAAGCAGACGATATTGCCCAGCGTCTTCGTAGCATCGTAGATACGATTCGTACGGGAGAACGCCTGCAGCAGTCCATGGTAGCGCAGGTTCTTGTCCACAAAGAGCGTATTCATACGGGGTGCATCAAAGCCCGTGAGAAACATCCCCACCACAATCAGCAGATCCACCTCACGCTCCTTCATACGCTTCGAGAGGTCCTGATAGTAGTTTTGGAAGCCATCGCTATCCACCCCAAAGTTGACCTTAAAAGCAGCGTTGTACTCCTCGATCACCTGCGATAGAAACTCCTTAGCACTGTAGTCCAGTGCCGACGGCTCAAAGCCCTCATCCATGATCTCACCGATAGCACGCTGCTCCTCATTGGGGGCGTAGGAAAAGATCGTAGCGATCCGTAGCGGACGGGGCGCACCAACCTGTAGCTGCGTCAGCTCCTGATAGTATAGCTTCGCAGCCTCTACACTGCTCACGGCGAGCATAGCGTTGAAGCCCATACTATCCCCCAGTGTGCGGTGCGTCTTGTCTCGATAGACCTTGAGGATATGACGAGACACCTCACGGATGCGCTCCGGGTGTAGCAAGAGTGCCTTGCTCTCTGCACTCTGTAGCTTCTCCTCATCTTGCTCCTGCTCCACAGCTTGGGCCTGTGGGAGTACCGTGTTGTAGTCTACCTTAAACTTCAGCACCTTCTCATCACGTATCGCATCGGTGATCACATAAGCGTGTAGCTGCTGCCCGAAGACGCTTGCCGTCGTATCGGCACCCAGCGCATTCTCAGGGAAGATGGGCGTACCGGTGAAGCCAAACTGGTAGTACCGCTTGAACTTACGTCGTATGTTACGCTGCGCCTCGCCAAACTGCGACCGGTGACACTCGTCAAAGATAAAGACCACCTGCTCATTGTAGACCGCTAGACTGCTCTCACTCTTGATCAGGTTGTTGAGCTTTTGGATCGTCGTGACGATGATCTTGCCCTTCGTCGTCTCGATGTTTTTCTTCAGTCCCGCCGTACTCTTGGAGCCAGTCACACTCTCCTCGTCAAAGCGCTTGTACTCCTTCATCGTCTGGTAGTCCAGATCCTTGCGGTCTACCACGAAGAAGACCTTGTCAATGAAGTCAATCTGCGTCGCCAGCTGTGCCGCCTTAAAGCTCGTGAGCGTCTTACCCGAGCCGGTCGTATGCCAGATGTAGCCTCCGCCCTCGGGCTTGCTCCAGAGCTTAGCCTGGTAAGAGCTACGTATCTTCCAGAGGAGTCGCTCGGTGGCGGCGATCTGATAGGGGCGCATGATCAGGAGCGTATTGCTCTCGTCTAGGACCGAGTAGTGCAGGAGTACCTCGAGGAGCGTATTGCGCTGGAAGAAGGTCGCTGTAAAGTCCTTCAAGTCGCGGATCGGCTTGTTGTTTGCCAGTGCCCAGTTGATCGTAAAGTCAAAGCTGTTCTTATCGCGTGTCAGCGTATTGGCAAAGTAGCGGGTGTCGGTGCCGTTGGAGATGACGAAGATCTGCAGATACTTGTAGAGCGAGTTCTCACTGTTGAAGCTCTCCTTACTATACCGATGCACTTGATTAAACGCCTCACGTATCGCCACGCCACGCCGCTTCAGCTCTACCTGCACCATCGGCAGGCCATTGACAAGGATCGTCACATCGTAGCGGTTTGCCTCGCTGCCCGTCTGCTCAAACTGATTGATCACCTGCACCTGATTGCGTGAGATGAGCTTCTTGTCCACGATCCGTATGTTTTGCATACGACCATCGTCAAAGACAAAGTCCCACTCAGACTTGCGCTGCACCTTGCGCGTACGATCTATGATGCCCTCACCAGGGTTGTCTAGGTACTCTCTGAGAAGGCGCTGCCACTCCTCATCGGTAAAGGTCACCTCATTGAGTCGCTCCAGCTGCTCCCGTAGGTTGGCTAGAAGCGTTGCGGGCGTGCGTATGTCTGGGCGGTACTGGTAGCCCAGCCCCTTTAAGTCCTTGATCAACTCTTGCTCCAGCTCCGCCTCGGACTGATAGCCTGCGGGTGGCTCCGCAAGGGCAGCGTACTTGGTGTAGTCCTCTAGGACAATGTAGTTCGGCAACTGTGCTATCGTCTTGTACTGTGACATGGGTTTTAGAGGTTAGAAGTTAGTGGTTAGAAAGAGAGGAGTGCATCGCGGTAGTACTCGTACTGCTTGCGTCGCAGCTCTATCTCACGAGGCAGCCCCTCGCTAATCGAGTTCACCAGCGTGTCAAACTTATCGAGTATCTCCACAATGCGCTCCTGCACCTCCAGTGGCGGGATGGGGATGGGATAAGACATAATCTTGTCCTTACTACCTCGAGGCATCTTGGCTCCTTTGGCATATCTCATATTGTAGGAGAAGAATTTATCGTCAGCTAGTACTTGATAAAGGTACTTCGGAGAGATAGTATCACTTGTAACGTGGACTACTAGGACATCGCCACTTGCTCCTCCGTTGTTGTCTGCCAAGTAAATCTTCTTTAGGTAGGGACGTATGTTACCAATTAAAACATCATCAACTTGATACCTTGTAGATAGGCCTTTCGTTGGGACATAGCTTGAGGAGGTCTTTCCCTTTCTATCTGGGAGTAAGTTGTCTACCCCAATAAAAGAGTCTTCGGATAGCTCCGAATTCTTTACTTTAGATTGTGAGTACTCACCGACCTCACCGAGGGGGAGCCACTCGACGGTAAAGGGGGCGGGGAAGAGCGGGCTGTGGCACAGCCCGTCGCTGGGCGAGAGGTCGAACGTGAGCAGCGCATCACGGTAGTACCCATACTGCCGCTTGCGGCAGTCCAGCTCCGCTTCCAGCGCTGTAAACTTGTCCAGTACCCGCACCACCTCCTCCTGCACCACCACTGGCGGGATAGGGAAACGGACTTCTCGAAGTCTTTTCATATCGACTGAAGGGAAGCTACTCTCATAGACATTACGTTTGCACCACTCGCAGATAAGAAAGAAGTAATAGTAAGCAAACATGGGCGTGGTCACGCCCATGAGCGATTCACGAATTGCAAAATTCGTGAATTGCTGATTCGCTAGCGAATCAGCAATTAGGAGAGCATGCTCTCCTATTGTAGCTGTTGTAGCCATAAGGATAGAGCCTGCCTTGAAGAGCCCCTTGCCTTTGACTGCCGCTGGGGTGATATGCTGTATAGAGTCCTCTAGTATGCGACCACTCGTCCTCAAGTCTTCCATCCGAAACCAAGGGATTGTTCCACCCTCCCAGTAGGCAGGATTAGACTTTGAGGGAGTGTAGCCATTTCTCATCTCGAAGACCTCACCGAGGGGGCGCCACTCGACGGGGGCTCCTTGTAGTAGTCTGTCTATGTACTTCATCTGATTTGTTGTTTTTCTAGTAGCACTAGTGGCACTAGTGGCACTAGAGTTACTAGTGGCACTAGAGTTACTAGCAGCACTAGCACCTCGGCTGGCTATTTGGTCATCTCTCATCGCTATGCTCTAGGTGCTCTATTTGTGATCGTAAGTGGGCTATCTCCTTGTGACCCGCCGTCACCTCGGCTTGGAGGCGAGTTACCTCGGCTTGGAGCCTGTCTCGCTCCTTCTGAAGCTTGACCAACTGCTGGTCTTGAGCCTGTCGGTAGCCCGTGCGTACGGCATACATACGCTCCTTGATACCACCCTCGTGGACAAACCGCTTCTCCAGATGCTCTAAGTAACTACTGAGCATGCGGTCGGTCATGTGACATAAGGTGAGCAGCGCATTGCTATACGCCTCAGCATCCCACCGATTGGCATAGGGGAGGTACTCGTCACCGCTATTGTGCGTACGACAGTATTGGAGCATCGCATGGTAGCGCGTGTGATCCTTCGTCCAGAGAGTTAAGCCTCTCGTCTTCAAGTAGTCCTCATAATCCTCTCTAAGCTCTTGGAGACTACTACGTGCTACATTGAGGAGGCGCAGCTCTGTCTCCGAAGAGGTACGCCCCGCCTCTATCCCCTCGACAATGTTTTGCTTGCCCGAGCGTGCCGCCTGCACCATCTGATCTACAGTGCGATCTCCATAGGGAGGGAGAAAGCGCTGACAGAAGAGATAGGTGAGCTGGTAGATGGCATCAGCCTTGTGGTAGAAGTGTAGATCCTCGACCTTGACTGGTGTGCGTAAGACGTTAGCGTCTGAGGGCTCTTGCTGTCTCATAGTAGTAAGTCTCTGATGATAGTAATCCTAGTGCCTCTAGTGCTCCTAGTGCCTCTAGTGCTTAGCAACTGATCTCCTTAACGATTGCATCGATGTCGCTGCGAAGCTGGTTGATACGAGCGACCGTCTCGGCGATCTCACTCTGGAGGAGGTCTATGTCGATCTCTTCGGTCTGATCCTCTGGCTCCACGTAGCTGGTCACGGAGAGGTTGTAGTCGTTTTCGACGATCTCAGCGTACGGCACAGATGTGGCAACGTGTGCCACGGGCTCTTTGTTGGCAAATATCTGAACGATGCGGGCGATATGCTCCTCGGTGAGGACGTTATTGTTTGTCTCTTTCTTATAGAACTCCTCGCCACTGGCATCGATAAACTGAATCTTGTCGTCTGCCTTGTGCTTCGAGAGGACTAGTATGTTTACCGCAATGCTGGTACCGTAGAAGAGGTTGGGCGGGAGCGCTATGATGGTCTCCACAAAGTTATTGTCGACAAGGTACTTGCGGATCTTCTGCTCACGTCCCCCACGGTAGAAGATGCCTGGGAAGGAGACGATAGCTGCCCGCCCACGTGCCGAGAGGTAGTGCAACGCATGGAGGATAAAGGCAAAGTCCGCCTTGCTATTGGGCGGTAAGACACCTGCCGGTGCGAAACGGTCATCATTGATTAGCGTGGGGTCTTTGTCACCTACCCACTTCACCGAGTAAGGCGGATTAGAGACAATCGCATCAAAGGGCTTCTCATAGTTGTGCTTGGGGTCGAGGAGCGTGTCGCCTAGCTTGATGTCAAACTTGTCGTAGTTGATCCCATGGAGGAACATGTTCATCCTCGCTAGGTTGTAGGTCGTGTGGTTGATCTCCTGCCCGAAGAAGCCCTCCTCGATCTGATGCGCGTCAAACTGTCGCTTAGCCTGCAGTAGCAATGACCCAGAACCACAAGCGGGATCGTAGATCTTATTGACTCGATCTAGTCCATGCATGGCGAGGCGGGCGATCAGCTTAGAAACATTTTGTGGTGTAAAGAACTCGCCACCCGACTTGCCCGCATTGGCTGCATAATTGGAGATGAGGAACTCGTAGGCATCGCCAAAGAGGTCTATCTCGTGCTGCTCCGTATCGCCAAAGTCTAGGCTCGCCACGCCAGTGAGCACGGCTGCGAGGCGACGGTTCTTCTCCTCGACGGAGTTACCTAGGCGGTTGCTCGTCGTGTCAAAGTCTGCAAAGAGCCCCTTGATGTCAGCCTCTGAGGGGTATCCCGCAGCAGAGCCCTCGATCGCATCAAAGATCTGCCGTAGCTGCACATTGAGGTCGGGGTTGCGGTGTGCCTCATGGGTTACGTTGACAAAGAGCTGACTGGGGTAGATGAAGTAGCCCTTCGTCTTGACGGCGTCCTCCTTGACTTCGGGCGAAATATCCTCATCGGGTAGCGTGGCGTAAGTGACATCGGGGTCGCCCGCCTCCATATAGCTGGCGAAGTGCTCACTGATGAATCGGTAGAAGAGTGCGCCTAGGACAAACTGCTTGAAGTCCCAGCCGTCTACAGCTCCACGCACTTCGTTGGCAATGCCCCAGATGGCAGCGTGTAGCTCGTCTCGTTGCTTAGTACTAGTCATAGAGTGATATTGATTCGGTCTTGTACAGACAAAGTTACACTTTCTAGCCCAGCAGGCAAACGCAACCCGCACGAATGACTTCGTCTACGCGTCCTCCCGTCTACACGAAAGCCGATGGATGGCGGTCGTAAGCGTGGCGAGTAGAGGGCTGATTCGCATGGCTCTGGGGAGGGCGTCTTAGCTTTTGCCCAAGGCTGGAAAGTTTTTGGAAAGTTGACACTTTGCGCAAATAGTCCCCCAATCGCGAAGAATTAGTTATCTTTGCATTCAGAGCAGCATTAGCTGAATGAGCAGACGAGGAGCTGGTACGGTTGCGCTGACGCATACGGCGACTCCTCGATATTAGTTATACATCTAGAATCATCTCGAAAATGAATCTTATCCCACAAGAAGTGAACAACACAGAGCAGACCTCTGCTCTCGACCAGACGACTACCACACCATCGACGCAGGAAGCGACGACATCCCCGACAAGCACTCCAGAGACCTCTCCATCGCCCGAGGCGGTGGCTGAGACGACTCCAGAGCAGTCTGTCGCTGCGGAGGAGACCACCGAGACGATTCAAGCTGAGACGACGGCGCCGGCCGAGCTATCGGAGGAGGAGCGACAGTATCAGGAGCTCCTCAACAAGAGCGATGCAGACATCGCTAAGATGAGCTGCGCACAGATCACGGACGATGTGGTGCTCCTGCTACAGAGCGGCGAGCTGCCTCCACGCTCTATCATCGATCGCTACAAGAATGTCTTCTACAGCAAGATGAATAGCTACCTGAACACGGTTTCGGAGGAGAACGCTAAGCTACGTGCAGACGCTGAGGCGCAGGAGATACGTCTCAAAGAGCTACTCAATGACTTTAAGGAGCGCAATCGCAAGCGCCAGGAGGAGATAGCTGAGGAGCAGAAGGCTAACCTAACGATCAAGCGTGAGCTCGTGGAGCGGTTGCGTAAGCTGCTCTCGTCGAGCGAGAGCTTTAGCATCATCAGCAAGGAGTACCGTGAGATCACGGAGAGCTGGCACAATACGGGTGCTGTGCCTCCTGGGGATATGCGCCAGATACAGGGTGAGTTTGAGCATCTTAGGGAGGAGTTTTACGACCTGCAGCAGATCAACAACGAGTTTCGCGACTATGACTTCAAGAAGAATCTGGAGGCTAAGGAGCTGATCATACAGCGTGCTAATGAGCTGGCCGAGTCTGCCGATGTGACGCAGGCTGCTCGCGAATTGCAAGATCTACACCACCGCTGGCGCGACGTGGGGCCTGTGGCTAAGGAGCTTCGCAAGGATCTGTGGAAGCAGTTCCAAGAGCTTTCGGCCAAGATCAACAGCAACAACCAGGAGTATCGCAACCAGCAGCGTACGCAGGAGGGTGAGAACGAAGCGATCAAGCGGGGTATCATCACGCAGATCGAGGCGATCAACCCGAACGATATACATACCTTTAAGGATTGGCGCACCTACACGGACCAGATCAAGGAGCTGCAGACGCAGTGGCGTAAGACTGGTCGTGTGCCTCGTGCGGTGAGCGAGGAGCTATACCTGCACTTTAGGACGGCGTGTGACATCTTCTTTGACAAGCGCAAGGAGTTCATGCGTGACCGCAACAAGCAGATCAGCGAGCAGGGCGACCGCAAGCGTGCCATCATCGAGGAGATCGAGCAGATCGTCGCTGAGGAGCGTTGGCCTGAGGGACATAGCCGCATACAGGAGCTGCAGACGGAGTGGAACGAGATGATCCACACGAACAAGCACCAGGCTCTCTTCAAGCGCTTCCGTGAGGCGTGCGACACTTACTACACGCATCACAAAGCTCTCTATCAGGCACAGCGTGAGGAGAGCAAGGAGTCGGTAGCTACGGCTAAGCAGCTCTTAGCTCGTGCACATGAGCTCGCCGCTATCGAATCTCCGAGCGATGCGGATCGTGAGGAGGCAGTGACGCTGCAGCGAGACTTTAACCAGCTGGGCTACATGCCTCGCAAGACGCGCCGTAAGCTACAGGATGAGCTGAAGGAGCAGATGGATGCTTTCTTCAATAAGCTGAGAGCTAGCGACAAGCCTCGTGGCGACAGACGTGGTAACCGCAACAATAACCGTCGCAACTTCGGTCCGACGAGTCCTTATGGTGAGGAGTATGATCGCATACAGCGCCGCAAGGAGCAGCTGGAGAGCGATCTGCAGACTTATAGCAACAACAAGGAGCGCCTGAGTGTGACGAGCAGCGCAGGCGAGAACCTGCTCAAGATGCTGGAGGAGCGTTGTGACTCGATGCAGCAAGAGATCGACGAGCTAGACCTCAAGCTACGTGATATACGTAGGGAGCAGAGAGCGCAGCAGGAGACTGACGCACCCGCTGAGGCTCCTGAGCAGGGTAAGGAGGAGTAAAGCCTAGCCTGCTCTCCCCTATGCTATGACAAAAAGGAAGTACCCACAAGAGGAGACGCCACTTCGCTATGAGTGTGCACATCATCCCTTGTGGGTACTGCTTTACCCGCCCGTCTTTACTAACTGATTAGACTCTTACTCTATGTCACGCAGTCGCAGATCTAGATCTAAACAATGGCGTCCCTCATACTTCAATGACACTTCGCACCGGAGTCGTCACCATGGGTCGCCTAGACGCACACATACGTGGATACGCTCGACGCTACTCATCGTCATACTGCTCCTACTCTCGTGGGCTGCTTACCTACTACTCCGTCCTGCGGGGCGCACGAGTCAGCAGGAGTGCTACGCTTACATCACGGACACGACCAGTAGCGAGGCGCTGATGACGACTATCACAAAGGAGCTAGAGATCAAGAACCCGACCCTGCTCCGTAGCGTGGCTCGCCTCGTACGCATCGAGGAGAGACTGCGCCCGGGTCGCTACCGGCTAAGCCCTAACATGAGCATCCTCTCGATCTGCAAGACGATCAAGTATGGCGCTCAGACACCAGTCAGGCTCTCTTTCTCCTCTATCCGTACGCAGGAGGAGCTGATCGACAAGCTGACGGCTCCCCTGGAGATGAGCGCCGATGAGCTTCGCACGCTACTGCGCGACTCGGTCTACTGCGATTCGCTAGGCTTCACGACTGAGACGATACGCTGTATGTTTCTCCCAGACACGCACGAGGTCTACTGGAATGTATCCCCCAAAGAGTTGCTGCACAAGTATGAGCAGAGCTACCACAAGTTTTGGGATCAGAAGCGTACGGCACTGGCTCAGGAGATAGGACTCACGCCGGTAGAGGTCTCGATCATAGCTTCGATCGTCGAGGAGGAGTCGAGCAAGACGGACGAGTACGGTGACATTGCGGGGCTTTACATCAATCGCCTGCGCAAGGGTATGGCGCTGCAGGCCGACCCGACGCTTAAGTTTGCTACGGGCAACTTCACGGCGCAGCGTATCGGTGGCGAGCTACTCAAGGCTGACTCGCCCTACAACACCTATAAATATAAGGGTCTCCCGCCAGGTCCTATCCGCTATCCACAGATGACGACGCTGGATGCTGTGCTGCATCACACGCCGCACGATTACCTCTATATGTGTGCTCGGGCAGACTTCTCGGGGCATCACGCTTTTGCGGCTAATTATGCTGAGCACATGCGCAATGCTAGAGCTTATCAGAAGGCTCTAGATGAGCGGGGCATCACAGAGTAACGGCACCTGATGACGACACCTATGGACGGCGTGCCTCACTGGCTGGAGCGTACGGAGCTACTCCTCGGGAGCGAGACGTTGCGACGCCTCGCCGACAAGCACATCCTCATCGTGGGACTAGGCGGTGTGGGAAGCAAGGCGTGCGAACTCTTGGCGCGCTCTGGCATCGGTCGCTTTACGCTCGTAGATCACGACAAGGTCGATGAGACGAATATCAATCGCCAGGTGATAGCCTTTAGAGATACCATAGGGCGTCCTAAGGTGGAGGTCGTGGAGGAGCTACTGCATCGGATTAATCCAGACATAGTGGTGGAGAGGCATGCGGCCTATCTCACGGGCGACAACATCCCCACGCTCCTCGCTACACATCACTACGACTATATACTAGACTGCATCGATACGCTCACGCCTAAGTGCGAACTGCTCCTCGCTGCGCATCAGCTGGGCATCCCGATCATCAGCACTATGGGTGCGGGTGCTAAGCTAGATCCACGGCAGGTCTCCGTCGCTCCGATGAGCAAGACGCATATCTGCGCCCTGGCACGCTTCGTACGCAAGCGGCTTCGCCAGCTAGAGGCACCACGTGCCGTCTTTACCACGCCATGCGTATACAGTAGCGAGCCGTCGCGCGAGGAGGCTATACGTGCCCTACCTCACAGCGATCAGAACAAACGCAGCATCGTCGGGACAATCTCTTACATGCCCCAGCTCTTTGGCCTTCACATGGCAGCCTACGTACTACAAGACCTCTCTACTCCTCAGTAAAAACGACTAAGCTTATGCCCACGCCTCTCGTCACTCTAGACTCTATCTGCAAGTCCTTTGGCTCGCTACAAATACTCAAAGAGATAACTCTCTCGATACATCAGGGGGAGATAACCTCTATCGTCGGTCCTAGCGGTGCGGGCAAGACGACGCTCCTACAGATCATCGGGACGCTGCTCAAGCCGGACAAGGGAGAGCTATCGATCGGCGGGGTCAATCCTTTTGCCCTCTCAGCCCAGAAGCAGGCACACTTTCGCAATAAGCAGATTGGCTTCGTCTTTCAGTTTCACCAGTTGCTGCCTGAGTTCACGGCTGCTGAAAATGTAGCCATCCCGGCTATGATCGCTGGCATGAGCAAGCGACAAGCACTCAGCGAAGCGGAGCAGCTACTCACACAGCTCGGGCTGGCCGATCGTCTTAAGCACCGCCCGGCACAGCTCTCGGGAGGTGAGAAGCAGCGCACAGCCGTAGCGCGTGCCCTGATCAATCGCCCCACGCTGATCCTAGCCGACGAACCGTCGGGGAGCCTAGACACACAGCGCAAGGAGGAGCTCATCGAGCTATTCTTCGAGCTACGAGATCAGCTCGGACAGACCTTCCTGATCGTGACACACGACGAAAACTTTGCGCAGAGAGCCGACCGCACCCTCTCACTACAAGATGGGCGCATCATAGCCGACACGTACGCTCCCGACCAGCATGAATAGCTTCAAGAGAGGACGCACAGAGACCTGGGTGCTGATAGCCGTTAGCCTCATCATACTGGCGGCTATCGGCAAGGTACTCTGGGACAACAACTACAATGCTCAGTCGCTCGCCCCTCTGGCGGGGCAGACGATAAGCGAGCAAATAGGTGCCCTAGCCATAGACTCCATACAAAAACAGGCCAACAGGGGTACTTATGCACCACCTGTACAGCCTGACAAGTCACGTAAAGATGTAAGTAACGCCTCTCAAGGGGTCGAGCTATCGGCAGACTACGTCGGTGCGCCTGAGCGACAGCAGTACAGCTCCCAGCCGAAGCTCCACGAGGAACAACGCATAGACCTTAATGGTGCCGACACTTTGGCACTGCAACAAGTGCCCGGCATTGGCCCCAGCTTTGCTAGACGCATTGTGAGGTATCGCGACCAGCTAGGCGGGTACTACACGGTACTGCAGCTGCAAGAGGTCTTCGGCATGGAGCCTGATCGTTACCAGCGCATCAAGCCCTTCTTCTATATTGGCATAAAGAATTACAGTACCCCCTTTGACGCTCTGCGTAGTGACAGCATCCCCTCACACCCCTACCTCAACTACCGGCAGCAGGCAGCTCTAGCAAGGAGCATTCGCAAGAACGGCACCCTAGATTCGTGGCACCGCATTATGAGCTTGGAGGAGTTCAATCGGGATGACAGCGTGCGTCTCTCCCACTACTTTCACTTTAAGTAAGCCGGCTACCAGCCCGCCTGCCCTTTCATCACGCCCATCAGCTCGCCGGCAAAAGCAAATAGGAAGAGGATAAAGACGCAAAAGAATGCGGTCAGATATCCGATCGTGGAGGCGCAGAGACGACTCTGAGGCTCCGAGGGGTGTACGTTGTAGAGCTTGACACGTAGCCAGCGATAGAACAGATAGACGAGATACCCCAGCAGCAGCCCCACACAAGTGCCAGGCACCACGTCTGTGATAAAGTGCACGCCTAGATAGATGCGACTATAAGCTGTGGTCAGTGCCAGCGCGAAGACCACCGCCGTGTACCAACGATTGCGGAAGGCCAGGGCGGTAAACATCGCCAGTGCCATAAAGTTCGTCGCATGCCCTGAGATGAAGCCGTAGCCCCACGCTTTGTAGCCGTAGACCGACTGCACTAAGTCTGCCGTAAGTGGATGGTAAGAGGGTCGCAGCCGCTCGAAGTAAGGCTTGATCAAGCCGCTGGAGAGTTGGTCGGCTACGGTAATCAAAAGAGCAATCATCAAAACGAGGAGGATCGACTCACGAAGCGGCTTCTTGGCAAAAAGAAAGATGACTAGTCCGAAAGCAACGGCGATCCACGGCCAGCGCGAAGAGATGAGATACATAAAAGCGTCCCAATAAGGCGTGTGCGCCGCATTGATGGCTAAAAAAGTGTCTCGCTCCCAGAGTGCTAACTGCTCAACCATAGTTTCTATCCTTCTATCATGAGGGAGTGCTTTACCAGCTGAGGCACTCCTCTGTTTTCACTTTTGCTGTTTTTACTTTTGGGCACTGACGACCTTTTCGATAGCCGTACGGGCTATTTGTCCGGAGATGCCATCAGGCAGGGTCACCGCTAGGTAAGCTTGACCACGATCCTCGACATCGATACACATCTCAGCACCGTCATACAGCTCCATCATCGGGGTAGCTACGGACGGATCATCCTCCAGAGCATAGAGCGACGCCTTGACACCGCAGAGTACCGCCACATCTGTCTGCTGATCGTAGTGACGACGATGTAGTATCATGAGCAAGGTGCAGCCCCACAAGACGATCAGAGCCAGCATCGCATAAAACGATCCTCGCCGCACTCGCCTGGAGCGACCTAGGACGAAAGCCAAGCCAGTGACTAGGCTCCCCACAAAAAGCACAATTGATGGAACGAGCCAGCCGTTCATAGAGATGGCATAAGCGCACGCATCACCCCAGCGACGCACGATCGGGTACTCCATGGCGGGCATATTCATCCTCGCCTCCTCAACGAGACGCAGATTGTGCCGTGCCTCTGAATAGTCGGGAGCTAGTAGCAAGGCTCTGCGGTAGTTCAGGATCGCTCGCCCCCTCTGCTCCACCTCATTGTAAGCAGCACCAGCACGATAGTAGCAGAGACTCTGCAGGCTCTCTTGTCCCTCAGACTCCTGAGCCAGATGGCGATACATCTCGGCAGCCTGTTCGTAACGACCAGCAGCATAAGCAGCGTCCGCCTGCACAAGAGCTTCGGGCTGCGTACCCTCGGCGAGATTAGCACGACTACAAGCGCATAGTGCGAGGAGCTCCACAAGAAGCATCATCATCACACCACACCCTAACTTACAGCCTCTATGTCGTACTATCATATCCTTTTACTCTTCAAATCTGCACATAGACCATAGGCACCCATCGCCTCCATTGCCTGGACTCAAGACCGATCGTCTACCGTCAACACCTTAGTATGAGAGCGTGAGAAAAGCCCCTAGCTTATGACCTTATATAGATATGGTGAAGTCCCCAGCGACTAGGCGGGAAAGCCCTTGCGACAGGGGATACAGAACAATAAGAAGCGCGCTCAAGGCTAGAGTCTACGCAACGTGTGATCGAGTTGGGATTCGAACCCAAGACCTACTGCTTAGAAGGCAGTTGCTCTATCCAGCTGAGCTACTCGACCTATATTATATGTTATCACAGCGCGACCTCACGTCGGTCGTGTCAAGAGGTAGCTGATACGTCTTGCACGTGCGCATTACCGCTACGGCTCGACAAAGGTACAAAAAACTATTCGCCCCCCAAAATATAGCTTAGCCCAGCCTTTCGGGATTGAGGTTCGCAC
>CAMCJO010000016.1 GCA_945875135.1 uncultured Porphyromonas sp. | reverse complement strand
CGTAAGCACTATAAAGGCAGTCTCAAGGTTTGCAAAATCTAGGATATTCGTTACCTTTGCCTAGTATGAGCAAAGAGACTATGGATCATCAGACTCAATCAAAGAGTGTGTCACAGCAGGCTACTCGCTTATGGACGCTAGCAGAGTGCTCTCAGAGTGTGACTGGACGTCTCACACCTATGATGGAGATGTCTATAGTCTCTCATCATCTGCAGTTAGGACGTCGATATTCATACTATAAGGATGTGGCTGAGGAGATAATCAGTGCCCTTATAGAGTCCTCTTCGTCAGAGCACCATGGAGAGGGTCGTGTTGCAGAGCCTGTGTCAAGCTATGGCCTATTCCCAGAGTTGCAGACCGTACCCTTCTCTAGTCAACTGGACGGAGCCTTTACATTTATAGATTTGTTTGCTGGTATCGGAGGAATACGCCTTGCGATGCAGTCGGTCGGGGGCACTTGCCTCTTCTCTAGTGAGTGGGATAAGCAAGCTCAGCAAACCTACCTAGCTAATTTTGGCGAACTCCCCTTTGGTGATATCACTTCCCCAGTCACGAAGTCTTTTATACCTAAGGATTTTGATGTGCTGTGTGGGGGCTTCCCTTGTCAAGCTTTTTCTATAGCGGGCTATCGCAAGGGGTTTGAAGATACTCGAGGTACGCTCTTCTTTGATATAGCGGAGATTGCTTCACAGCATCACCCTAAAGTGCTACTACTGGAAAATGTCAAGAACCTTCGTACTCATGACAAGGGGCGTACCTTTGCGGTTATCAAGCAGACGCTAGAGGAGCTCGGCTATGTCGTGTACTCTAAGGTACTCAACCCTGTGGAGTATGCTAATGTGCCACAAAATCGTGAGCGTATCTTTATCGTAGCGATAGATCCTAAGCAGGTACCAGCTTACGCTTCTTTTACTTTTCCCGAACCTGAGCCACTGACGAGGTCTATCCACGATTGTCTAGATCATAGCTCAGCAACGCGGGCTATGTACTACACCCCTGAGTCAATGTCTCACTACGAGACTCTGGAGAGTGAAATAACCTCTCAAGACACTATCTATCAGTGGCGACGTCGCTATGTGCGAGAAAATAAAAGTGGAGTCTGCCCTACGCTGACAGCCAATATGGGGACTGGAGGACACAATGTGCCACTTATCCTTACGGACGATGGCATCCGCAAGCTCTCTCCTCGCGAGTGTCTTAACTTCCAAGGATTTCCAGCAGAGTACATCTTCCCTAGAGGGCTGGCGCTATCGGCTCAATATAAGCAGGCGGGTAATTCGGTTGTTGTTCCCTTAGTTACGAAGATATGTCAGCAAATAGTCAAGGTTCTACCCCCTCGGTAGATTTAACCAGCTTCAAACAGAGTTGGCAAAGCAACGATCGCTACTTCAAGATGCTTGCAGTGGTTTCTCAGCTGTCGCGTCTATTCTCAGAGAGTAGCACTCCTTACATTGATTATCGACTGGTCGAGAATCTCTTCTGCACTTACTATAGTGCCATCAATGATGCTCGGCTATGTACGGCTTATGATGCCCGTATTGGTCAACTGGGTATCGGAATAAAGACTTTTATCTTAGGCAAGAGTCACAAGCTAGAAAAGGTCGCGGAGTTTAACTCCCTTCGAGCTGAACTAAATAAGTACAAGGGGCTAGACTTGGCAAGACAGCTGGCTCAGTTTAGAAATGAGCGGATTCTATTCTCTCAGCGCACCTATGGACTGACAGACAGCCTATACCATATAGTAGGACGACGGGAGGAGCTACTAGAGATATTTAATCACCCCTATCCACTGATTGATGTAGATGCTATTAAGTCGGTCAAGGAGGGGAATGCGGGGAGCATCTCTTTTACAGACGGACATCACGACTACTCATTTAACAATAGCAAGTCTGTACTCATGATGCGGTTTGTCACGCCATCAGAGCATAAGGCTGTCCCGATAGAGATACTTCAAGATCCATTCTCTCTACTAGAGCGCTTGATGCCAGACCTTGCCACGACTACACCTGCACAGGAGCATCTTGCCAAGGGGAGTCGCTACGTAGTGCTGCCTCTCTATGGAGTTCGCAGGGGTAGCAAGTATGTCCCCGCCAAGAGTGGCCTCAATCAGTGGAATGCAGGAGGACGACCACGTCAGCCGAATGAGGTGTATATACCAATACCGAAGCAGATCCATCGGTCTTATCCAGACTTCTTCCCAGATAGAGACACTCCCTTTACCTTAATACTGCCAAATGGGGTAAGTCTCTTGGCTAAAGTGTGTCAGGCTGGCGGAAAAGCCTTAATGTCAAATCCGAATCAAGACCTAGGCAAGTGGATCCTAAGAGATGTGCTACAACTCAAAGAAGGTGAGCTAGTAACTATGAATACGCTCAATAAGTATGGTATGGACAGCATATTGGTAAGAAAGGTGGAAAGCTCAGAGGCTCCAGCTACATATAAGATAGACTTCTGTCGTAATGGCTACGAACGTTATGACCAGTTTACGCAAGATGCGTCTGAGGAGTGACCAAAAAGCATAGCTAAGCGACACTTTCAAACTTACAAAACCTCTGTTTCGTTCTAGAAATCTAGGCGTAGCTGTCATTGCTTAGGGAGCGGGCAAGCCAAAACTGACATCGATTCTCTTTTTCGTCTTCCCAATTAAACCTTCCCATCAGTAGATTCTCTAAGGAGTCAGAAAAACCCGCGCGAGTGCGGGTCTCGGAAGTAAAATAAATGTATTGCGTGGTGACACGCGCTGTGCCTGTCTTTGGATTTAAGCTTTTTACGAGGACGCTACGGGCACCAGAAAGAAGGCACAAATGTTTTTATCGATATGGTTGTTCCCCTGTGCCTTCTTTCTTTTTTTCGTATCTTTGGAATCACCAATCGCACCACAGCGTGGGAGGTTGGTGATTTCTTCGTTTATATACTGCACATATCAATCCTAACAATATAGTAATCAAGAACTATGACAAAGAATGCACTGACTAGGCTCTCAGTCCTACTCACTACACTTCTACTCCTAGGCACGAGCCAGAGCTACGCCTGCACAGGGCTACTCGTTGGCAAGAAGGCCTCCGCCGATGGATCGGTGATGATCTCTTATAGTGCTGACTCACACACGCTCTACGGTGAGCTATACTACTGGCCAGCTGCCGATCACGCTCCTGGATCTATGCGACAAATCACTGAGTGGGACTCAGGCAAGCCGCTCGGACAGATACCTGAGGTGGCACACACCTACTCGGTCATCGGCAATATGAATGAGCACGCGCTAGCTATCACAGAGTCTACATGGGGCGGTCGTGAGGAGCTGATGGATCCTAACGGCGTGATGGACTACGGTAGCCTCATCTATGTAACCTTGCAGCGCGCTAAGACTGCTCGCGAGGCTATCGAGGTGATGACTACACTGGTCAAGGAGTATGGATACGCTAGCTCTGGCGAGAGCTTCTCCATAGCAGACAAAAACGAGGCGTGGGTACTCGAGCTAGTCAGCAAGGGTAAGTACGGCAAGGGCGCTGTATGGGTCGCTATGCGTATCCCTGACAATGCAATCTCTGCACATGCTAACCAAGCACGTATACAGCAGATCAAGTTCAACGATCCCGAGAACTGTCTCTACGCTCCCGACGTGATCGACTTCGCTCGTGAGAGAGGCTTCTTCAAGGGTTCTGACAAGGACTTTAGCTTCCAAAAGGCTTACAACCCCTACACACCAGGTGGGCTACGTGGCTGCGAGGCGCGTGTATGGGCGTTCTTCAATAAGTTTAGCGACAACATGAAGCAGTACGAGCGCTTTGTCATGGGTGACGAAAAGGCCTCCAAGCCTATGCCACTCTACGTTGTCCCCAACCGCAAGCTCTCTGTCGCTGACGTACGAGACATGATGCGTGACCACTACGAGGGTACACCGATGGATATGACTAAGGACGTAGGTGCTGGTCCCTACGCTGTGCCTTACCGCTGGCGCCCGATGACCTTCGAAGTAGATGGTCAGACCTACGTCAATGAGCGTGCCATCGCTACACAGCAGACGGGCTTCGTGCTAGTAGCTCAGCTCAGACCGAACCTGCCAGACGCTTTCAGCATCTTGTGGTTTGGTGTAGATGATGCCAATACGGCTGTCTTTACGCCTGTCTACTGCTCTTCACTCCGCACGCCTGAGTGCTACCGTGTGGGCAATGGCGATATGATGCACTTCTCCTGGACGAGTGCATTCTGGATCCACAACTGGGTAGCCAATATGGCTTATGCACGCTATGCACCTATGATGAAGGATATTCGTCCCGTACAGCAGCAGCTGGAGCAGAGCTTCGACAAGATCGTCTCGGAGATCGATCAGCAGGCTCTAGCCATTTACAAGCAAGACCCGATGAAGGCTCGTGAAGTCCTCACGACCTTCTCCTGCGAGACAGCTGACTATGCGACACATCGCTGGAAGAAGCTCGGCGAGTACCTACTCGTCAAGTATATGGATGGAAACATGAAGAAGGAGGAGAACGGCCAGTTCAAGACCAACGGCTATGGTCTGAGCGATATGCCTTACTTCCCTGGCTACGACAAGGCCTACTACGAGCGTATCGCTGAGACGACTGGCGATCTGCTCAAAATCAATGAGTAAGCCCTAAGAGCAATATATGTAATAACAAAGTGGGCAATGCTAAGTGAGCGAGACATATCCTCCTCTAGAGAGTCTGTCGAGCTACTAAGCATTGCCCACTCCTTATATTATATAGAGCAACAACATGTCACTATACTTAGGCATAGACATAGGTGGTACCAACACAGAGCTGGGCATCGTCGATGATGAGGGGCAAATAGTCGCTTCGCAGACGTTCTTGACGAAGCAAAACGGAAGCCTCTTCGCAGACTACGTCGAGGCGCTGAGCCAGCAGATAGCACAAATGATCGCTAACTCAGGCCTAACAGACCAGGTCGTCGGAATAGGCATCGGAGCTCCGAATGCCAACTACTTCTCTGGTTGTATCGAAGAGGCGGTCAATCTACCCTGGGCTGGCATCAGTCCTATCGTCGCTGAACTCTCGGCACGTACAGGACTACCCGTCGTCCTAGACAATGATGCCAATGCGAGTGCGCTCGGGGAGCATAGCTACGGCGTGGCGCGTGGGCTAGACCACTTTGTCGAGATAACCCTCGGCACAGGCGTGGGTAGCGGTATCTATGCCGATGGTCGCCTCATACGTGGCTACCAAGGCAAAGCCGGAGAGCTAGGACACTTAGCTGTGGGTGAACCGCATCAGCTCTGTGGCTGTGGACGATATGGTTGTCTCGAAGCCTCTGTCGCTGCACCTGCCGTAGCACGACGTGCCGTGAGCCTGAAGAAGCTCTGTCTGGAGCAAGGTATGTGGAGCGAACTCTGTGATATACCTGACGAAGAGCTGACCAGCAAGACTGTGGCTGAGGTAGCTCTAGCAACGGGCGACTCATTAGCGCGGCAAGTCTTCGAGGAGACAGGTGAGATACTGGGACGCGCCTTGGCGCAGTTTGCTTGCTTCTCAGCACCGCAAGCTTTCGTACTCTTCGGTGGCGTAGCACGGTGTGGAGACCTGCTCCTACAGCCGGTGCGCAAAGCTTTTGACGAATCACTACTCCACATCTACAAAGGCTCTATCCAGATCCTTCTCAGCTCACTTCCTAAGGGACAAGCGGCCGTACTAGGTGCAGCCTCACTAGCTCGCGAACGGAACCTATAAGTATGAGCCAACGCGAGACCTTCGACTACTGTCCGCGCTGTGGTGCTGATCGCTTGGAGGCGCATGGCATCAAGGCGCAGCACTGTCAGAGCTGTGGCTTCACCTACTACCACAACCCGAGTGCCGCGGTGGCCCTCCTCGTGCGGGATCTGCGGGGCCGGCTACTCGTGGCGACCCGAGGCAAAGAGCCCGCCAAGGGGACGCTAGACCTCCCAGGCGGCTTCGTAGACAAGGGCGAGACGGGCGAAGAGGCTGCGCAGCGAGAGCTATGCGAAGAGAGCGGACTACGACTCCCCACGGAGCAGTTTGCCTACGCCTTCTCTCTGCCCAACAGCTACCTTTACAGCGACTTCCTCGTGCCGACGCTAGATCTCTTCTACACGGTTCAGCTACCGAGCGAGATGCCTGCCGTAAGAGCTATGGACGACGTAGCGCAACTCAGCTGGCTCGCACCTGCAGAGATCGATCCGTCACGCTTCGGACTCATATCCATCCGCCGAGGCATCGCTCGCTACCTATCGTCTCTCGCAGACTGACCTTTCATACAATAACATACACACTGTGGCAACACCCTCCTCTAGCAGCAAGACCTGGGCCCGCCCATGGGGTTACCCTGAGGCACTCATCATCCTCGCGGGGATCCTCCTCGTCGGCTACCTATGGCAATACATCATGGGCCCCATACCTGCAGGCTTCTACACAGCTCCCGTCAGCATCATCATCTCGGTAGCACTCGTAGTCGCCGCCCTCTATATAGGTCTACGAGGTAGCCGGCTCTATGCGGGACGACGCACACCGACGATCGTTCTCTTTGTCCTGTCGCCAGCAGCTACGCTCACAGCACTCGGCGGGTGCTTGGTGTTACTCCTCATCATGGGCTTTTGCGTGCAGGCTCCCCCGACGGTGACGGCCGGGCTTTCAGGCTTTTTACACCGCAGTGGCTGGAGCTCGATGGTACACTCCTATCCCTTCAACCTGCTCTACCTCTACCTCTTCCTCATCTTAGGCTCTATCTCAGTACGTCGCCTGACACGTATGCGCTGGCATTGGCAGGATATAGGCTTTGTGCTCAACCACGTGGGGCTCTTCTGCTTTCTTTTCTTTGCCCTGCTGAGCGGAGGCTCCATACAGCGCTACCGCATGGTACTCGAGGAGGGGCGCATTGAGTGGCGCGGAGCGGACTATGATCATGGCATGCAGCTCGTCGAGCTACCCATAGCACTCAAGCTCAAAAAGTTTCACATGGATGAGTACCCGCCTCAGCTCATTCTGCTGGACGGCAAGAGTGGTCAGGCGGTCAAACCCAGCAAAGGCAGTGCCGCACTCTCCATCGACACCGTTCCCCAGCAAGGCTCCCTGAGCGACTGGCAGATAAAAGTCGAGGAGTACCTCCCTCTAGGTGCTCCCGTCATCACTCAGGAGGAGCTGGTCTACAAGCCGTTTGCCTCCAGTGGAGGGGCACCAGCCGTACGCCTTCAGGCCTCTAGAGGTCAGGAGCATTACTCGGGCTGGGTCTCTTGTGGCAGTTACCTCATACCCTACCGAGCATTGGCTCTACCTGACAGCCTGAGCATCGTAATGCCTTACCCCGAGCCAAAGCAGTACTACTCTCAGGTCGAATACATCCTCAAGAGCGGAGGCATGGGCGAAGCAACCATCTCTGTCAATGATCCGCTCAAGACCGAGGGATGGTATGTCTATCAGCTCAACTACGATCAGGAGCGAGGACGCTGGGCTACAACCACCGAGCTGGAGCTAGTTTACGATCCTTTCATTCGCCCCGTCCTCATCTCCATCTATACGCTCCTGCTGGGCGCACTCTTCCTACTCCTAGGACCTGGTCGTCACACCACGAGGACCACGCACACCACCTCTCACACGCCAACCGATACACCTTTATGCTAGCAGCCTTCTCTCAGCTCAGTTGGGGAGCCTTCCCTTACTTTGGTATTGTCACAATCCTCCTCTGTGCCATCGGTGCTCTCTTGGCGTGGCGTGGCAAGCGGAGCGTTGCGATGCTCCTATCCATCCTTGGAGTTGTATCGCTAGGACTCTTTATCGCAGGGCTCTGGATCAGTCAAGCTCGGCCTCCGATGCGCACGCAGGGCGAGACTAGACTCTTCTACTCTCTCTTCGTACTCCTCTCGGGACTGCTCGTCTACCTGCGGTGGGGCTATCGATGGATTTTTAGCTTCAGCACGATCCTCTCGGGCATCTTCATCATTATCAACATTGTGAAGCCTCAGATCCACAGCAAGGCGATGATGCCCGCCCTACAGAGCCCCTACTTCGTACCGCACGTCATCAGCTATATGTTTGCCTATGGACTGCTCGGCGTGGCACTGCTCATCTGCATCTACATCGTCTGGCAGCGGCAGTACGACAATGCGCACAAGATCTACGTCATGGACAACCTCGTCTACACCGGACTAGGCTTCCTCATGATCGGCCTCCTACTCGGAGCCATCTGGGCAAAAGAAGCCTGGGGCACCTACTGGGGCTGGGACCCCAAAGAGACTTGGGCCGCCATCACCATGTGTGCTTACCTGCTCTTCGTCCATTACAGACGCTTCTCCCCACACGACCTTCGAGGTGCCTTGTGGGTACTCATCGGGAGCTTCCTCTTCCTACAAATGTGCTGGTACGGAGTCAACTACCTCCCCTCCGCTAGCAACAGCGTACACGTCTACGGACTATAAGAGGGGGAATAAATTAGCGGGTGAAATGTACGACCTGCTAAACAAATCGTACAAAGTGGACGGTAAATAGATTATTTTACTACCTTTGCCGTAGAGAGGTACCTCTTCTCATACTAAAGCATCCAAATGACTGGGTACTATGAAGCGACTTAAAGAGCTTTGGAATAGATTCGTCAGGCTTTGCCTCCCCACCTATCGCAGTAAGGTTGTAGCTATCCTTATCGTAGGTGTAGGGGCTGGGCTGGGCGTTTACCTCACCTACATGTCTATGGTGTGGAACTATGCAGGCTCCGATCCCAAGACCTGCGTTCAGTGCCACGTCATGGAGCCTTACTACGCGACCTGGCAGCACAGTTCGCATAGCCAGCGCGCTCAGTGTGCCGACTGCCACGTGCCACACAATAATATCTTCAACTATTACTATACGAAAGGGACTGACGGTCTGCGCCATGCGACCGTCTTTACCGCTCGGCGTGAACCACAGGTGATGCGTACCGTGGCACGCAGCCAGCGTGTCATCTATGACAACTGCGTACGCTGTCACACACAGCTCAACCAAGACTTCGTCAAGACTGGCATGCTCACACGCTCCGAGATCAACGATGGATCTGAGAAGCGTTGCTGGGACTGCCACAGAGATGTACCCCACGGAGGGTCCAACTCTCTCTCCAGCACGCCACACGCCCTAGTCCCCTTCCCCGATAGTCCCGTACCACAGTGGCTCAAAGCATTGCAAAAGAAGTAACCACTATAACAAAGCAACTACACACACCTTCCCAAGAACCATACAGCAGAAAGAGAGATCGCTATGACCAAAGAACGTAAACTCAAGCCGTGGCAGGGGTGGCTCCTATTCGGAGGCACACTCGTTGTCGTCTTCTTATTAGGCCTGCTCGCAGCCTCTGTCACCGAGCGTCGTGCCGAGACGCAGACACTTCTGGCCAATCGTGTTACGGAGATTGCGCCCGACGAAGCACGCAATCCGCTCTACGAGCCAAACTACCCACGTGAGTATCAGACCTGGCTCCAGACCGCCGACACCTCCTTCAGCAGTCGTTACAACGGCTCTCAGATCGTCGACGTACTAGCGCAGCGTCCTGCCATGGTCATCTTTTGGGCTGGCTATGCTTTCAGCCGTGAGTATGGCACACCCCGTGGGCACATGCATGCCATCGAGGATATGAATCACTCCCTACGCACAGGACACCCAGGCATCGACGGAGCTGAGGATCTACAGCCAGCCACCTGCTGGACCTGCAAGAGTCCCGACGTGCCACGTATGATGCAGCAGATGGGCATCGTCAAGTACTACGCAGGTCGCTGGAGCGAGCTGGGCAGCGAGGTGGTCAACCCCATCGGCTGTGCCGACTGTCACGAGACGGAGCACATGACCCTCCGCATCTCTCGCCCCGCACTCATCGAGGCGTTCGCACGGCAGGGCAAAGACATCACCAAGGCTACACACCAGGAGATGCGCTCGCTCGTATGCGCTCAGTGCCACGTCGAGTACTACTTTAGCCAGGCGGACCCCAACAAGCCCAACTACCTCACATTCCCCTGGGACAAAGGCTCCCGCATGGAAGATGTCGAGGCTTACTACGATAGTCTCAAGTACTATGACTACATACACCCGCTCTCCAAGGCACCGATCCTCAAGGCTCAGCACCCAGACTTTGAGATTGCTCAGTACGGCATCCATGCCCAGCGAGGAGTCAGTTGCGCCGACTGCCACATGCCTTACAAGAGCGAGGGAGGAGTCAAGTTTAGCGACCACCACATCTCCAGTCCGCTCCAGTACATCGACCGTACCTGCCAGACCTGTCACCGTGAGAGCGAGGAGACCCTGCGACAAAACGTCTACGACCGTCAGGCCATGGCACTCGAAGTGCGTGACAACGTAGAGCGCGAGCTCTGCAAGGCACACCTCGAGGCGCAGTTCGCCTGGAATCATGGAGCCACCGAGCAGCAGATGGCTCCCGTCCTCCAGCTCATACGTCAGAGCCAGTGGCGATGGGACTATGCCGTGGCGACGCATGGCGGTTCCTTCCACGCGCCACAAGAGATCACACGCATCCTCAGCAATTCGCTTGAGAAGGCACTCCAGGCACGTGTGCTGATCGCACAGATCGTAGCGCAGCATGGACACACGGGTCCCATACCCCTACCCGACGTAAGCACCAAGGAGAAAGCGCAAGCATACATTGGACTAGATATGAAGACGCTACGCCAGCAGAAGGCACGGTTCAACGAGCAGATACTTCCACAGTGGATCAAGACCGCTCAGCAGAACCAGCGTCTCGTCTCCGCCCGATAACATTCCCAGAGGACGAGCCGAGCTCGTCAAGCTTGACAAATAGCCTTTTGTAGGGATAGACGAGCTGTGCGTCCCTGCGAAAGGCTATTCACTTCTCCGCCAAAGGCCAAAGGCTAACAGCCAACCGCCAGTCTTTTTGTACATTTGCACTATATGTCAGTAGAGCAGATACCGCTAGCGGAGCGGATGCGTCCTAAGACGCTCGAAGAGTATGTCGGACAGTCTCACCTCGTCGGTGCGAATGCCCCACTGCGCATTATGCTCGAGCGGGGACACATACCCTCCATGATCCTATGGGGACCGCCCGGCGTCGGCAAGACAACCCTAGCACGGCTCCTCTCGCAGATGATGCAGTGCCGCTGCTACAGTCTCTCGGCCGTAGGCTCAGGCGTAGCCGATGTGCGCAAGACTCTGCAGGAGGCCAAAGAGGCGCAGACCGGTCTCTTCTCACAGCATCAGGGACGACCCATCCTCTTCATCGACGAGATACACCGCTTCTCCAAGTCTCAGCAAGACTCCTTGCTAGCGGCCGTCGAGCAGGGCGTGGTCACACTCATCGGAGCTACGACCGAGAACCCCTCCTTTCAAGTAATCCGCCCGCTCCTCTCACGCTGTCAAGTCTTCGTCCTCAAGCCCTTAGAGCAGAGCGACCTCTCGCAACTCATCGACCGCGTCTTCTCCACCGATCCGCTCTTCTCTCGCTACCAAGTAACCCTAGAGGGTGCCGACCGTGAGCTACTCATCCACCTCGCAGGCGGTGATGCCCGCAAGCTACTCAACCTCCTCGAGATGACCCTCTCGATGGCACTCGAGCAGCACCCCGACGAGACCACGGTACAGTTGACCGGCGAGGCGATCGCCAGCGTAGCGCGCCAGCAACCCGCCGCCTTCGATCGTGACGGCGAACTGCACTACGACATCGCCTCCGCATTCATCAAAAGCATACGAGGCAGCGATCCCGATGCAGCACTCTACTGGATGGCTCGCCTCATCGAGGGAGGCGAAGAGCCCCGCTTCATAGCGCGTCGTGTGGTCATCTCAGCAGCCGAAGATATAGGTTTGGCCAATCCGCAGGCACTCGTCGTAGCGCAGGCCGCTGCCGATGCGGTCGACTTCATCGGATGGCCCGAGGGACGCATACCGCTCGCCGAGGCGGTCGTCTACCTCGCAGGCTCGCCAAAGAGCAACTCCGCCTACCTCGCCATCGATGCCGCCCTCGCCAAGGTACGTGAGACGGGCAACCTACCCGTCCCGCTACATCTGCGCAATGCGCCTACTAAGCTCATGTCAGACCTCGGCTATGGCGTCGACTACCGCTATCCGCACGACTATCCCAAGCACTACACACGACAGCAGTACCTGCCGGACGAACTCGTCGATGCGCAGTTCTACGCGCCACAACAAGTAGGACAAGCTGAGCGCACGCTCAGCAGCTACCTCGACTTCATCGATCAGGAAGAGGAGACTAAATAAGAGCGTGTCGACCCATCTCTTTCGGTCAACTTCTAGCGTCTAAAGAACTCTCTCTGACCCGAGTCAGCAGACAGCAGTCCCGCAGGGAGTACTACATCGCTGTAGACTCCTTGCGGGACTGGTTCGTTTTGTCAGAAACGTCTTCTAACGAATGAATCGTATGGTGCTAACGCCACGCTCCGTGACAACCTGACCGATGTAGAGGCCCTGAGCTAGGTCTGTCAAGGAGAGCCTTGAGGTAGCTGCCAGCGTGTAGCTGTCTAGCAGTTTACCAGCCGTGTCATAGAGGTAGAGCGTACCCGTAGCAGGCTCAGAGAAGAGGAGTGCATCACCCTGCCAGAGGATCGAGAGTTCGTCAGGCTGCAGCTCTACGGGAGCAACCCCTAGAGGCTGAGCGAGGGAGTGCTTGTCAATACGTAAATAGGCATTGCGATAGTAGTTAGTACCCGTCCTATCTACAGCGCAAGCTACGAGAGTCTTACCATCAGCAGAAAACTGCACGGTACCCATATCTGTGATACTCTTTTGCTCCGTCTCTCCATCAGGCGTGTAGGAGTTGGTGAAGAACTCAGACAGATCCTTACCCGTCAAGCTCTTAAGATACTCTAGCATAATCATCTTCTTTCCATCTGGGTAAACTATGTAGGTATTGCGATCGGAGCGGCTTCGGCTACCATCGGGATAGCAGAGCCAGCCACCATCATTAGTACGCCCGACCCCACCGAGACCATAAGCCTCCTTGATGTTGATCCTCTCGAGGCTGCCATCAGCGACATTTAATGCACCTGGATAGGAGATGTTCGCATAGCCCTCACCAACCTCCTCTTGGATCGAGATCATCCAGTACCCACTTGCTGGAGACATAATCTGCCAAGCGAGATCAATAGCGACACCCTTAAACACCTTGTCATACGCTTCTAGCCAAGCGTCGTATGCCTTATTGAACTCCGCTTCTTGCTGACTATATAGGTCAGGCTCTTTCTCATAGTCTGCCGTCACATAGTCCTCCCACTCAGGCTGGGGACCAGGCAATGGCGCATCTAGATTGTAGAGGAATGAGTCACAAGGCGTAGAGCACTGATACTGCCCCTGCTCATCTAACTGCCAGAAGAGCGGTCTGTCAGAGCCGTTGCGGGTGTTTTGTCGCCCTAGGATCTTCTTACCATCAGGCGAGCAGAAGAAAGCCTGCGTGTAGTGAGGCTTACTGCCTAGGTAGTCTTTGTCCAGCATGGGGAGCGTTTTAACCGTCCAAGAGCCGTCCTCACCTCGTGTACCATAGATCGGGAGCGTCATGCTTTTCTGAGCATAGGTCGGATCCATCACGTACCCCACGAGGTGTTTGGCGTCGGGAGTCACGTAGACAGGTCTTACGTCAGGCCAGTTGCTATCAGGGGGCTTGATCTCGTGTAGCTTCTCTTGTGCCATATTGTAGACAAAAGCGCCTATTTCATCCAGAGCAACAAAGATCTCTCCAGCATCAGAGACTGCGTAGATCATATACTTCTCATCACCCGTCTCAGAGAAGAAGAGCGAGGTGGTGTCACGCTCTGTGTCGTAGCAAAAGGCTGGCGAGTTAGGACTGTTCCCATAGATGTATCGTCCATTGGGACTCGTACCGTAGATGGAGTAGTTGCACGCCTCAGCCGGTAGTGCCTTCGGCTCTTGCGTGATCTTACACCCCGTCTGCTGAGCGATCAGTGCGTAGCTCAGAGCAAGGAGTAGGAATAATGAAGACAGTAGTTTTCTTGTCATATCGTTTGAAACATTTAAGGGTTATAGTTACCACAAAGCTAACATTCTTTTTCGAGAATCGAGTAGGTCGGGAAACGAAAGTTTTCTGACCTACTTTCGTTTCCTTCCCTCTCACACCACCGTACGTGCCGTTCGGCATACGGCGGTTTAATTCGTTTTCAAAGAATCTCTAATCATGTTCGATTAGCTCCATCTTCCGTCTTTCTTAATTTCCGCTTCCGATGCGCGCGTGCTTAGCTCTATGTGGGCGATCGCATTGACGTTTTGACCGTTGCCACTCGTCAG
>CAMCJO010000015.1 GCA_945875135.1 uncultured Porphyromonas sp. | reverse complement strand
GCCTCTAGTGCCACTAGCACCACTAGAAACACTAGTATCCCTAGCCAACAGCCAACAGCCAACAGCTAACAGCCAACAGCTAACAGCCAAGAGCCAACCGCTAATCTCTAATTTTCGTACCTTTGGAGTCAAATGAAGTTTTACCCGTGAGACGTGGTCTCACCTTTTAAGTGTAAAGAACCCCTATCGCATTATGAGCAACAAAATGACTGATCAGACTTCATCAACCCAAGAGCAGCCTATGAGCATCGCTGAGCGTGCTGCCGACAATATCCGTGCCCTCGCCATCTCGATGGTCGAGCGCGCTAAGAGTGGCCACCCCGGAGGGGCTATGGGTGGAGCGGACTTTATCCAGGTCCTCTTCTCCGAGCAACTGCGCTATGACCCACGCCACCCGGAGCACCCCGCACGGGATCGCTTCTTTATGGATCCGGGCCACATGTCGCCAATGCTCTACGCACAGCTGGCACTGGCGGGATTCTTTACGATGGAGGAGCTGGCAGCTTTCCGCTCGTGGGGCAGTCCTACGCCCGGACACCCAGAGCTTTGTCGTAGCCGTATGATTGAGAACACGAGTGGCCCGCTGGGGCAGGGACACACCTACGCTGTGGGTGCTGCCATTGCCGCGAAGTTCCTCCAGCACCGTCTTGGCGATACGCTTATGCCACAGCGCATCTACGCTTTTATCTCTGATGGCGGTATCCAAGAGGAGATCAGTCAGGGTGCGGGGCGCATCGCGGGCGACCTAGGGCTGGACAACCTGATCATGTACTACGACTGCAACGACATACAGCTCTCGACGCGTGTCGAGGATATCACGGCTGAGGATGTTGTGGCTAAGTATGATGCGTGGGGCTGGAACGTCTTTGAGGTGCCAGGTAACGTCCCTGAAGCGCTGAGCCAGGTGCTACAAGACGCTATCGAGATCTCCGAAAAGACGGGTGCCCCGACGCTCATCATTGGCTACACCAATATGGCTTACAAGGCGGTCGACGAGGAGGGTAATCCGCTGGCAAATCTGATCGCAACGCACGGCCAACCGATCTCTAAGGCGGGTGCTTCGTATGCTAAGACAATGCAGGCACTGGGTGCTGACCCAGACAATCCTTTTACCATATATGAAGATGTAGCGGCCTTCTACGCTGAGCGTCGCGAGGAGCTGATCGCCTACTGGGATGATCAGTACAAGCTACAGGAGCAATACAAGAAGGAGCACCCTGATCAGGCGAAGCTCTATGACCGTTGGTTTGCTGCAGAGCCTACCTACGATGTAGCTTGGCAGGAGATCGCTCAGAAGGCTAATCAGGCTACTCGTGTCGCCTCGGCAACGGTACTGAGCGAACTGGCCAAGCAGGTGGACAACCTGATCGTTGCCTCGGCCGACCTCTCGAACTCGGACAAGACGGACGGCTATCTCAAGGGCACGAAGGCTCTGGAGGCGGGCGACTTCTCAGGCAAGTTCCTCCAGGCGGGTGTCTCGGAGCTTACGATGGCTGCGCTCTGCGTGGGTATCACCCTGCATGGCGGTATGCGTGCAGCGTGCGGTACCTTCTTTGTCTTCTCAGACTATATGAAGCCCGTCGTTCGTATGGCGGGGCTGATGGAGCAGCCAGTCATCTTCATCTGGTCGCACGACTCCTTTAGGGTTGGGGAGGACGGACCGACGCACGAGCCGGTCGAGCAGGAGGCGCAGATACGTCTCCTCGAGCATCTGCACAATCACTCGGGTCGTCGTGCCCTACAGGTGCTACGCCCTGCCGATGTACATGAGGCTACGGTCGCCTGGCAGATGGCTATGGAAAACCTCCACACGCCGACGGCACTCATCCTCTCTCGCCAAAACATCCAAGACTTACCTAATCCCACTTATGAGCGTGCTTGCCAGTTGAAGCGTGGTGCTTACGTGGTCTCTGATACGACACCTGCGGGTGAGACGCCCGACTTGACGCTCATCGCCTCGGGTAGTGAGGTGAGTACGCTAGTACAAGCTGCTGAGCTACTTAAGGGCAAGGGGCACAAGCTGCGCATCGTCTCGGTACCGAGCGAAGGGCTCTTCTTCGATCAGCCTGAGGAGTACCGTGAGAGCGTGATCCCCGCTAAGGGCGCACGCTTCGGTCTGACCGCTGGGCTACCTGTGACGCTCCTCCGCCTGGTCGGAGATATGGAGCATATCCACGGGTTGGAGAGCTTCGGCTTCTCCGCTCCCTACACAGTGCTCGATGAGAAGCTCGGCTTCACCGCTGAGGCTGTGGCACAGCATATCGAGGAGCTTTGCCGATAGTGGAGAAGAGCTATGGGACTATTCTCACGCTTCAAGAAGTCAAATAAAAAGTCTCCTGTCTCAACCGAAGAGGTCGAGCAGGAGACGACTAACGTCACGCAGGAGGTAGCGGAGCAAGCGACTGATCCCAAGGCGGACACGCTCAAGGCGAACACGCTGAAGTTTGATGCGCTCCGAGCGCTCAAGATAGGCGAGGTGGACTTTGCGATACGCGCTCTGCGCACTTCGCTGGAGGAGATCGACGATCCTGAGTGTCGCCTTTACCTAGCGCAGGCTTTGCAGCGCAAGCCCGACTTAGCTGGCTCGATGACTGAGCTGACCACCATACTGGAGGCTTATCCTGACTATCCGATGGCTCTCTATGAGGCAACCAAAGTCTCTAACGGACTGGACCAGCACAGCGAGACGATTGCCTACGCTGAGCGCGCCTTGGCGACCGAGCTGGAGACGGCACAGCAAGCTGAGCTACACCGCATGAAAGCTCAGGCGCAGCTGGCTCTAAGTGAGTCTGAGCAAGCATTCGCGACCATCGACCAAGCATTACAGCTGACGGACGAAGTGCCCCTTTACTGGCTCATCAAGGTGAAGGTGCTGATAGCGCTGGAGCGTTGGGAGGAGGCTTTGGCGGTTGCTCTAGAGACGGCCGAGAAGTTTCCCGAGGAGGAGCGTGCTTACCTCTACGAGGGTTTGATCACTTACCATGAGGGCGACAAGGAGCGCGCTGAACGTGCTTTCCGACAGGTGGTGGAGACGGACCCTTTCAACGTGGAGGGCTACATGCACCTGACGCATCTTGTAGAGGAGCTGCGGGGCAAGGAGGCTGCTGCCGATGAGATGGAGCAGGCTCTGGATATGATTCCCCAGCCGACCCGTGCGCTCCTAGAGTATGCCGCCTCACTGTATAAGGCGTGCGACCGCACGGAGCAGTACGAGGGAGTGCAGCAGATGCTGGCGGAGCTTCCTGAGGACGCTGAGACAAAGGCGGGCGAAGTCAACTTCGCCAATCTGTACGCTGGGGGCTTTTACTAGAAAAGACAAGCTCTATGTCAGCCAAACAGCGCAAGTGGTACGTCGTATGGGAGGGTTATCGGCCAGGCATCTATGATGATTGGCAGGACTGCAAGATGCAGATCGAGGGTTTCCAAGGGGCTAAGTATAAGTCCTACCCCACGGCAGAGCAAGCGCAAGAGGCCTTCGAACTAGGCTACGACGAGGGACGTAAGCTGGGACAGCAGCATCGTGTTGCTAAGCCTGAGAGCAATAAGCTACAAGTGCAGCACAGTGTGGAGCAAGCGCCTGATCAACTCATCGGCGATAAGGTCGCGCCAAAAGGTTTCCTCAACCACTCGATCGCTGTCGATGGCGCCTGCTCGTCTAATCCAGGCGTGACGGAGTATCGTGGCGTCTATACCTTTAGCCATGCGGAGCTCTTTCGGGCGGTGATCCCGTGGGGTACGAACAACATTGGCGAGTACCTAGCCATCGTGCACGCCTTGGCACTTATGGAGCAGGGCAAGCTCCCGCCACTGCCTATCTACTCCGACAGCAAGGTGGCACTCGGCTGGGTGGCGCAGGCACGTTGCCGCACGCGACTGGACTCGACGGATCCACGTAGTGCTAAGACCTACGAACTGATCGTACGTGCCACACATTGGCTGAAGACGCACACCTTTCGGGTGCCACTGCTGAAGTGGGACACGGTCGCCTGGGGCGAGATCCCCGCAGACTTCGGCCGTAAGTAGCCGCGTCGTCACTGAGGCCATGCGCACGCCACTCATTGTCTGCAACATCGGCCACGAGGTCGCTCTAGAGGCTGGCGACCCACTCCACTACACCCCGCCACGACTTATTAGACAGATGCGCTCCGCCCTCTGGAGCCTGCCGCTCTGGGCATCCCCAGTGTGGTTAGATGGGGACTCGTGGTGGTTACACCCTTTTAGCGAAAGCCTCTCGCCCTATCTGACCGACCGTGAGCTGAGCCATATAACGAAAGGGGATGTCGGGGACCCGGAACTCATACTATGGGGACACGAGCGAAGCTTGGCGCATAGCCTGGCGAAGCAGTACGGGCTGAGCGACGAGGAGGCGTGCAGCGAACTTCCCCAAGAGCTGATGCCTTGCTGGACGAGAGCCGCGAGTGCACGCTTCTTTGCGAGGTATAGCAGCGTGCCGTGGCGCAGCCGTGTGGCGATGATTACGCAGGTAGAGGAGCTAGCGAAGCTTTTGACCCAAGGGGCTTGTCTCGTGAAGCTCCCGTATAGTAGCTCGGGGAGAGGACTCTGGCGCATCAACCAGTTGGACAGCCAACTTGAGGAGACGCTTCGCAAGCTCTTGCAGCGGCACGGCACCCTCCTCGTGGAGCCGTTGCTCGACAAGCTGCAGGACTATGGTGCCGAGTACTACATAGACGAAGCTGGCGAGGTGCAGTTCGTCGGACTGTGCGCCTTCGAGACGGACGGCCAGGGACGCTATCTAGAGAGTCTCTGCCAAGCTCCCGAGGAGACGCTCCAGCAAATCACCGAGAGCCTCTCCGATCCCAATGAACTCACCCAAGCTCTAGCGCAGCACCGAGCTTACCTCTCCCGTGAGGTGGCCCCTTACTACCATGGGGCCATCGGTATCGACCTACTCACCTACCGACCCGATGACGTCAGCAACCATACCGCCCTGCACCCGTGGGTCGAGATCAATCTGCGCTATACGATGGGACACTATGCACTAGACCTCTACCATGAGCGCGTCCCTCAAGGAAGCCACAACCAATACCGCTTTGGCATCCTCTCCACACCGCGCGCCAAAGCACTCCTCTCCACAGCGAATGCCCCTACCCTAGACGACGCAGGTCGCCTTCGCTCAGGTCTCCTCCCGCTTACCTCCACTGACCTTACGGACGTCTCCCACTTCGCCTATCTACGCGCTTTCTGAAGAACCCTATCCGATGGCGAGAGCAACCGAGACTGTTACATAAAGGCGAATCGCTGTGTTGCTTTCGGGACTCGGCTTCGGTCACATACGGAGGTATGCTCCCTTCAGACCTCACCCTCAGCGCCTTGCGCTTCATCCTTTCTGCAAAGTCTGATATAGTACCCCCTAACATTAACGAAGCCCTGCACACCATAAAGGTGTACAGGGCTTTCTCAGTTAGGCTTCATAGCCGCCGGAAAGCGACTACTTATCCTCAGTATTGATTAGTCTTCGTTTAGATTGACACGCTTGAAGCCTGTAGCCGTCAGCGTCTTAGATGCGGTGTGCAGGTAACCCTGTACATCCATCTTGTTATCACGGACGAAAGGCTGGTGGAGCAGCGTGCTCTCCTTGTAGAACTTCTGGATGGAGCCCTCTACGATGCGCTCACAGATAGCCTCAGGCTTGCCACTCTCACGAGCACGATCCATAGCGACCTTGCGCTCCTCCTCGAGGACATGAGCTGGTACGTCCTTCTCGCAGACTGCGACTGGATTCATAGACGCTACCTGCATAGCTACCTCACGAGCCATCTCCTGATCGATAGCCTCGTTGAAAGCGACAATAGCAGCCAGTTTGTTGCCGAAGTGGATATAGGAAGTGGTGTAGGGAGCCTTGAGATACTCGTAGCTACCCAGCTCCATCTTCTCACCCGTGCTACCGATGCGGTCGGTGATATGCTCAGCGACTGCACGTCCATCAGCTAGAGGTAGCTGGAGTAGCTCCTCCTTAGTGGCGGGTTGCTCCTTCATAGCGACGTCTAGGATCTGCTGTGTGAGAGCGATGTGACCCTCGTTCTTAGCAACGAAGTCTGTCTCGCACTGGAGTGATACGATGGCTGCAAAGCCCTCGCTATGTGCTGCTAGGACACAGCCCTCAGCAGCCTCACGGTCAGAACGCTTAGCTGCGACAGCCTTACCCTTGGCACGTATGATCTCGATAGCCTTCTCAAAGTCTCCAGCAGTCTCGTTAAGTGCATTCTTGCAGTCAGAGAGACCAGCACCGGTCATCTTACGAAGTTTCTTGATATCTTCAATTGTTACGCTCATGGTGTATAGTATTATTGTTGGTTAGCTGCTTCCTCATTAGCTGGAGCAGTCTCTTCAGCCTCTACAGTCTCGGGAGCTGCCTCCTCGGGCTGCTCCTCGGTGCCTTCCTCCTCACGCTCAGCCTCTGCATTGGTGGGGCGGATGCGCTCACGGCGAGCACCTGTGCGCTGGCGACGTCCTGAGGGTGCTAGCTCAGCAGCCTCCTCAGCCTCCTTCTCAGCCTTGATAGCCTTGTACTCTACCTGGCCCTCGTTGATAGCCTGGCACATAGCCGAGATGATCAGCTCGATAGCTTGTGTAGAGTCATCATTAGCTGGGATGACGTAGTCGACATCCTTGGGGTTAGCATTTGTATCGACGATAGCAAATACAGGGATACCTAGACGCTGAGCCTCACGTACAGCGATGTGCTCACGCATAACGTCTACAACGAAGAGTGCGTTAGGCAGACGGTTCATGTCTCGGATAGAGCCGAGGTTCTTGTCTAGCTTAGCCTGCTGGCGATCGAGCTGTAGGCGCTCACGCTTGGAGAGGTTGTTGTAGGTGCCATCCTCACGCATCTTGTCGATTTGCCCCATCTTCTTGACCGCCTTGCGGATCGTGGGGAAGTTGGTGAGCATACCACCCGGCCAACGCTCTGTGACGTAGGGCATCCCTACGCTCTTAGCGAGCTCTGCGACAGCGTCCTTAGCCTGACGCTTGGTGCCGACGAAGAGGATCTTCTTGCCCGAGCTGGCCATATTCTTGATAATCTCAGCACACTCATCGATCTTAGCGACAGTCTTGTGCAGGTCGATAATGTGGATGCCGTTGCGCTCCATAAAGATGTAAGGAGCCATAGCGGGGTTCCACTTACGTGGCATATGGCCAAAGTGTGCACCAGCCTCTAGTAGCTGGTCAAAGGATACTTGTGACATAATAGTCTTTGTTTTTTCGTTTACGTTCTTGTGAAATAAGCAATTGCAGGGTAGGGCTACTGTATAGACTGAAGTAAGAAAGGTCTAACCTCTAAGGTCTAATTTCTAACCTCTAAAGTCTAATCTCTAGTACGCCATCGATGCAATTTAGATACTAAACGCGAGAGATCGTGCGGGGTGTGCAGTACCACAGGAGGAGCACCTCAAAGAGTTGCTCAAGCTGCGATAGCATACTCCCAGCACCATCAACGCTTGCTGAACTGGAATTTCTTACGAGCCTTAGGACGTCCTGGCTTCTTACGCTCTACGACACGTGGATCACGTGTTACGAAGCCTGCGGCACGTAGCGTAGCCTTGTCCTCAGGGTTGATCTTGATCAGTGCACGAGCTATGCCGAGACGAGCAGCCTCGCTCTGTCCCTTGAAGCCTCCGCCGACAAGATTGATCATAACATCATACTTGTCAGCTACCTCTAGCTTGAGGAGAGGTTGCTTCACAATGTACTGAAGTATTGATGAGGGGAAGTAGTTGGCGAGATCCTTCTTATTGATCGTTATCTTGCCAGAACCCTCTGTGAGATATACGCGGGCTACCGCAGCCTTACGTCTACCTATAGCATTGATTTGTTCCATCGTTTACCGCGTATTTATTTAAGTGTATTGATATCGATCTTACGGGGCTGTACACCCTCCATAGTGTGGTCGGGACCATCGAAGACCCGTACGTGCGTCAGTAGCTCAGCGCCGAGCTTGTTCTTAGGGAGCATACCCTTGAGAACCTTCTCAAAGAGCTTGCGAGAGCTCTTCTTCTGGAAGTCTCTTGGTGAGAACTCCCTCTGTCCTCCAGGATAGCCTGAGAAGGTCAGATAGCTTGGGGTGTCCCACTTATTGCCTGTAAGTTCGATCTTGTCGGCATTGATGATGATAACATTGTCACCGCAGTCTGCATGAGGTGTAAAGCAGGGCTTGTACTTACCACGCAGTATCTTAGCAACAATAGAGCAGAGGCGTCCGAGACGCTGCCCCTCGGCATCTACCACGAGCCACTCCTTCTGAGCAGACTCCTTGGTGGCGGATTGTGTTTTATAGCTTAATGTGTTCACGCTAATAGTTTGATTGGGATTAATACAAAAGGAGATCTCCCTAGGCGCAGGCTCTTCGAGCTCCCCGATCATGACACCTCTACTACTATGTGAGGGCTGTCACTCTAGGGCTGTCGCGAGGGATCCGTTCACCTGTCGGTAGGCTATCGATGGAGCGTGGACGCACTCCGTATACACCGACACAGATACCACTACGACACTCATGTGAGGTCAAAAGCTTGCTCTGGTTATCTCGTTTCGATAATAATCAGCACCGCAAAGGTACAACTATTTTGCAAACTGGCAATAAACCCACCCAGAGCAAACAGGGCTGACGCATCATAATCGCTCTATCAGGAGCTACAAAACGAAAGCAACTCTCCGGAGACTCCGCCTAGGGAGCGACTCCAGGGAGTTGCTTTATTATTGTAGTTAGCTTAGCGAGCAGAGTGCTCTGCAACGAGAGTGCTGCTCATCTGCGCTGCTTACTTCTTATCCTCGACTGCGGCACGAGCTGCTGCAAGGCGTGCGATGGGCACACGGAAGGGCGAGCAACTCACGTAGTTGAGCCCTACACGGTGGCAGAACTCTACTGATGAGGGATCACCACCATGCTCACCACAGATGCCGAGCTTGATCGTAGACTTCGCGGAGCGACCCTTTTCGGCGCCCATTTTTACCAACTGACCTACGCCTCTCTGATCCAACTGCTGGAAGGGATCTACCTTGAGGATCTTCTTGTCTAGATAGGTAGGCAGGAAGGTATTGACATCGTCACGAGAGTATCCGAAGGTCATCTGCGTGAGGTCGTTCGTACCGAAGGAGAAGAAGTCAGCCTCCTTAGCAATCTCATCGGCGGTCAGAGCTGCACGTGGCACCTCGATCATAGTACCAATGTGGAAGTCAATACGATCGCCCTGCTCCTTAAAGAGAGCCTCAGCGGCCTCGCGGATCACGCGAGCCTGTAGCTTAAACTCCTCGACGACACCAACGAGTGGCACCATAATCTCAGGATGCGTCTCGACGCCCTCTTTCTTGAGCTCAAGGCAAGCGCCTAGGATGGCACGTGTCTGCATCTCAGTGATCTCGGGATAGGTGTTGCCTAGACGGCAGCCACGGTGTCCGAGCATTGGGTTCAGCTCGTGGAGCTGCTCGACACGATCGTGAACGAACTTAGGCTCGACGCCCATAGCCTTCGCCAGCTCTACCTGACCAGCCTCCGTCTGAGGTACAAACTCGTGAAGAGGTGGATCTAGTAGACGTACGGTAACGGGCAGCCCCTTCATAGCGCGGAAGATACCCTTGAAGTCCTCCGTCTGGATCGGGAGGAGCTTTGCCAAAGCCTTGCGACGACCCTCCGTGTCTGTAGCGAGGATCATCTCACGCATTGCCTTGATCTTGTTGTCCTCAAAGAACATGTGCTCCGTACGGCAGAGACCGATACCGACAGCACCAAAGTTACGTGCCGTAGCAGCATCATGAGGCGTATCAGCGTTGGTACGTACAGCGAGCTTAGAGTGCTTGTCGGCTAGCTCCATCAGCTGACGGAAGTCAGCGTCCATCTCAGCAGCGATGGTCTCGACTTGCCCCTCGTAGATCTCACCTGTAGAGCCGTTGATCGAGATGAAGTCACCCTCGCGGAGGACCTTATCATCGATGGTCACGGTGCGAGCCTTGTAGTCGACAATGAGCCCACCAGCACCTGTGATACAGCACTTACCCATACCACGAGCCACAACAGCTGCGTGTGAAGTCATACCACCACGTGCCGTGAGGATACCCTGTGCCACGCTCATACCAGCAAGATCCTCAGGTGAGGTCTCGATGCGTACCATGATCACCTCCTTGCCCTGCTCGTGCCAGCTGGCAGCGTCATCAGCAAAGAAGACGATCTGTCCTGTAGCTGCACCTGGAGAGGCGGGGAGACCCTTGCTCAGCACCTTAGCAGACTGAAGTGCCTTCTTGTCAAAGACAGGGTGCAGTAGCTCATCGAGCTTAGCAGGCTCGACGCGTAGCAGTGCCTCCTCCTCGGAGATCTGCTTATCACGGAGTAGATCCATAGCGATCTTGACCATCGCCTGACCTGTACGCTTACCATTACGCGTCTGGAGGATCCATAGCTTACCCTCCTGTACGGTAAACTCAAGATCCTGCATATCGTGGTAGTGCTCCTCGAGCTTGTGCTGTATAGCATCTAGCTCAGCATAGATCTCGGGGAAGGTCTCCTCCATAGAGGGATACTGAGCCTTACGAGTTGCCTCGTCGATACCAGCACGCTCAGCCCAGCGACGTGAGCCTTCTATTGTAATCTCTTGAGGCGTGCGGATACCAGCGACGACATCCTCACCCTGTGCATTGACTAGGTACTCACCGTTGAAGAGGTTTTCGCCAGTAGCTGAGTCACGAGTGAAAGCCACACCCGTAGCGGAGGTGTCACCCATATTACCGAAGACCATCGCCTGGACGTTTACGGCAGTACCCCAATCATCGGGTATACCCTCCATCTTACGGTAGAGGATCGCACGATCATTCATCCATGAGCCAAAGACCGCCATAATAGCGCCCCATAGCTGCTCGTATGGATCAGTGGGGAAGTCGTGTCCCGTAGCCTTCATGACGGCAGCCTTGAAGCGCTTGACGAGATCCTTGAGGTGATCTGTCGTGAGCTCATTGTCGAGCTTGACGCCAGCCTCCTTCTTGACCTCCTCGATGATTGCCTCAAAGGGGTCAATGTCGTCCTTATTGACAGGCTTCATACCGAGTACGACATCGCCATACATCTGCACGAAGCGACGATAAGAGTCCCAAGCGAAGCGCTCGTTACCACTCTTACGCGCTAAGCCATCAACGACCGTATCGTTGAGACCAAGGTTGAGGATCGTGTCCATCATACCAGGCATAGAGGCTCTACTGCCCGAGCGGACAGAGACGAGAAGAGGATTCTCTACATCGCCAAACTTAAAGCCCATGATAGTCTCGATATGCTTGACGGCAGCCATCAAGTCATCCTTGAGGTCAGCGACAACAGCCTCACGGCCACGCTCATAATATTCTGTACATACCTCAGTCGAAATAGTAAATCCGGGAGGTACAGGCACACCTATGCGGTTCATCTCCGCAAGGTTAGCACCCTTACCTCCAAGTAGATCTCTCATCTGAGCATTACCCTCGGCACTTCCATTGCCAAAGGTGTAGATTCTCTTCTTGTTCTTCATTTGGGGAAAATTATATTTGGTATTCTGTTCGTAATTAAGTAAGTGATTGAGCTGAGCGACCGTCACCACCGTGATAGTCACCCTCGACATCGTCGTCTCATACGATCTGCTAGACAGACCGCCTCTGGCAACACATAGACCAGCAAATGCAGAGCAACTTGGCCAGACATCCTAGCCACTTATTGTCTGCAAGACAACAATACGCTGCAAAGATAGTAAAAATCTCCTTGTCTACGACACACCCTGACGCCACAAGGCTACACTTTGACACGATACAACACTGCCCTCTTCCCTCCCCAGCAAAGAAAAAAGGTTGCTAAAACAAACGTCTTAGCAACCTCAAAACAAATAAGTTGTAATCAAAAAAATGATCGAAATAGCAACGCTAGGACAGAGAAAAGAAAAAACCTAGCGAAACTATAGGGTGACCAGTGGGATTCGAACCCACGACCCTCAGAACCACAATCTGATGCTCTAACCAGCTGAGCTATGATCACCATCGTAGCAACCGCACTAAAAGTAGCCACCTCGCTACTCCTGGGAGATACTTCCCCTCACGTTTGCTGGTGCAAAGGTACACATTCTTTTTGGATCTCACAATACCCCACCCTTACTCAATCCCGCAAACCTTGCGACCAGTCTTATGTATCGAAATACTTAAATGTTATGAGTCCGCTCTCACTTCACTTGACGACGCTCTCGTTGGAGTCTTTGTTGCGGAGCGTGCGGTCGATGAGCTGGAGCTGCTTGCCGAAGTTCAGTCGCCAAGAGAGCCCGACGGTCACCATGTTGCGGTTGTCTAGGATGTAAACGTGACTCGTGCTAGGTATGACGGGCGAGAGAGACTCGCTACGGTACTCGGAGCCACGTGGCGTAAAGGGGAAGATACAGCTTGCATAGAAGTTCCAGTCGCGATACTTGTAGAGGAGCATCAGGCGGGAGGAGTTTTCGCCCAGAGACTTCGTATGCCCTGACAGCGTCCACTGCGGATGGAAATAGGAGTAGCCGAGCGTCCACCCCTTGTAGCTCATCATCACGCTAGCATCCCAGTAGAGACTGTTGAGCTGGTAGGCGGCGACACCCGTATGCGTGCGAAACAGATCGTAGCGCACGGTGCCTTGCAGCGTCAGGAAGTTCCACAAGTTGTTTAGTCCGCCCTGCCAAGAGATACTGTACTGGCGATTGTAGCGTCCGTTCGTAGCACGGTTGAGGAAATAACCGCCCGCCGCATCGTAGGTCGCATCCCAGAGGATAGGCGACCACGTATTGTTTATCGAGAAGTCTACATTGCTCGTAAAGAGGTTCGTCTGGTAGTAGACACCGAAGCGGTTATAGAGCGACTGAGCCGCCTTAAGATCTGGGTTGCCACTCGTCACCATCAGGTCGTCCGTGCGTTGTCGCACCCGTGAGAGCATACTCAGCGAGGGGAGCGTCGGCAGGTAGGTAGACTTGAGGACGAGCGTCAGATGGTTGATCGGGCTGTAGAAAAGCGAGAGCGTACTCTGATTCCGTACAAAGCTCTTTCGGTCGGTCGCATCCTGCACGACAAAGAGCTTGGCACCCGTACCGATACTGTACTGCACCTTACCGAGTTGCCCCTGTGCATTAGCAAAGAGGTAACTGTTGTTTTCCAGTAGATTGTCCGTCACCTCAACATACTTATTGAGCGAGTAGGCGGTCGTATGCTGCAAGCCTGTGGCGAGTATGAAGTGACTGCTGAAAGGATGGTTGTAGACCACCTCCCCGATGAGAGCCGTGCGGCTCACGTCGACAGAGTTCTGCACCTCACGTAGCAGCGTGGGCATCTGATCTTGTAGCAAGAAGTCTCGATGGCCACCGCTGTAAGAGCCTACGAGATTGGCCTCCAGCTTGCCCCCATTGCTCAGCATATAGGCATAGTACAGATCAAGTGCTGGCGTGTAACTACGCTCCTTGACACTAGACTCCCTATGGAAGGGGTCGCTGTCGCTCTGCGCTATTTGCGAGGTGGAGTTGCTGTGGTAATTTAAGAACTCATTGCGTAGCGTAGCACTAAACTGCTGTCGCTCGCTGGGCTTATATAAATAGGAGAGGTTAAGGTCCTGAACCAAATAACCAAAGGGGCTAGCCTCGGGCGTCTCCGTGCGAATCAGCTCCTGGTGCGGAGCTATGTACTTCGTCTCTAGGTAGGCAAAGCGCTTGCGGTAGTTTCGGAAGCCATTGTTATAGTCTAATGTAAAGGAGTGACGCCCACGATCGTAGCGAGCCCCCAAAGCTCCATTGACAAAGCCAGTCGTCAGTGCCGACTCCACCTGCGCCCAGACGGAGCCTCCATGCAGACGCTCCTTGAGGATCACATTGACGATGCCCCCGATGCCACGATCGGTGTAGCGCGCTGAGACCATGTCAGAGTACTCAATGCGCAGGATGCGCTCAGGGTCGATGCTCTGCACATCCTCTATCGTGCGGGGTACACCATCGATCTGCCACTGCACCGCCCCGCCACGGATAGTCGCCTGCTTGTTCATCAGGTCAATGGTCAGACCACGTAGATGCATGGTCTGTAGCAAGCTGAGGAAGTCCTGACTGCGCGCCAGCTCTGCCTGCTTGGGGAAGAGTAGCATCTTGTCTACACGGCTTCGCGCTCCCTGCACGACCACCTGGTCTAGTAGCTGACTATCCTCCGACAGGTAGAGCGTGCCGAGAGCGATCACCCCTTGTGCATCGCCCGCTATCTCGATGGTGAGCGGTGTGTAGCCTACGCTACTGATCCGCAACTCTCTAGCTACCTGCGGGTCTGCCTGCAAGACAAACTGCCCCTCGCTCTCTGTCGAGACGCCTGCGGTTAGCTGCCCCTTGTCGTCAAATAGCCCGACGCTAGCCCCAATGAGCGCGGTCGAGTCGCTACTGGCGAGTACGCGCCCCTGGATTGTGATGGTCTGCGCACGCAGTGCGCCTGCAGTGATGAGGAGGAGTGCTATCACTCCCCACAAACGGAGGTAATTCTTGCTACTCATAGTTTGTGATTCTAGCTATTTGTTAACACATTCTATTGTAAAGACGATTTAACGCCCTATTTGTTGCAAAGAGAGAGCGTATGGGCAGACAGCCACAGGATGTGTCTCTTAGCGAAGCCTCTGTCAGGAGCTACACATGAGCGACAAGCGAGGCATAGATGAGATCACTCTATATAATAATGTGTCCGCCATGGATTGGCTGTTAGCTGTTAGCTATCGGAGCCATCGGAGCTATCAGAGTGATCGGATCTCTAATCTCTAACTTCTAACCTCTAAT
>CAMCJO010000014.1 GCA_945875135.1 uncultured Porphyromonas sp. | reverse complement strand
CGCTTGTGGCTCATGTGTAGCTCCTGACAGAGCGATTATAATGCGTCACCCCTGACGGACCTGCGACATCTAGCAGCGGTGAAACGTTTTTTTAGTACCTTTGCACCCAGTAAGAGAGGTGTGCAGGCAGCGTAGCACATCTCAGTATGTGACGAGGCTTCTCTGATGTGGCTCTTCTAGGCGATAGAGGGTGCTGTGTGGGAGTAAGTCCTCATTTGTTTTGTATCTATGAGGTGCCTTCGCCAGCCGTTAGATGGCCCGCGCGGTGCGACTCATGGGATATGCACTAGACTGAATTAGAAATCATTATCACCTAATCTATATCTATGGGATATTACTATATGACCCAAGAGGGATACGATGCCCTCAACAATACGATCAAGCAGCTGGAGGCTGAGGAGCGTCCTAAGGTCACACAGCAGATTGCTGAGGCGCGGGACAAGGGAGATCTGTCGGAGAATGCTGAGTACGATGCCGCTAAGGAGGCGCAGGCTCATCTCGAGGACAAGATCGCTATGCTCAAGGCTCAGCTGGCTAATGCGCGTGTGCTGGAGCCTTCGCAGATTAAGACTGATGAGGTGCAGATACTGAACCATGTGCGCCTACTCAACAAGAAGAAGGGCGAGGAGAAGAGCTACTACATCGTCTCTGATGCTGAGGCAAACTTTAAGGAAAACAAGATCTCGGTCAATACGCCCATCGCTAAGGGGCTCCTCGGCAAGAAGGTGGGTGATGTGGCGGAGATACAGGTGCCTGCGGGTACGCTGGTCTTTGAGATTCTAGAGATCACTCGATAGGCGGCTACGCTGCTTGAATACTTTACCCCAAAAACGAATGCTCTATGGCTACAATCTTTAGTCGCATCATAGCGGGTGAGATCCCCTCCTACCGCATTGCAGAGGATGAGGAGCACTACGCATTTCTAGACATCAATCCCTATCAGCTGGGGCATACACTGGTGGTGCCAAAGCGTGAGGTCGACTACTATTACGATCTGACGGATGAGGAGCTGGCTCGGCTGATGGCTTTCTCTAAGCGGGTAGCACGCGCTATCCAGGAGGCAACGCACTGCCGCAAGGTGGCTACGCTAGTCCTGGGGCTGGAGGTGCCGCATGCCCATGTGCATCTGATCCCAATCAATAGTGAGGGAGATGTGGCTCACGGACCGCTTGCTACGAAGCCTACTGACGAGGAGATGGCTCGCATCGCCTCCGAGATAGCATCCTATATTAAATAAGGAGTATCGAAGCCTAGTGACAGAGAGACTATATATCCTAGAGGAGATAGATCCAGCAGTACTCTATGGTCCTAACCGTGAGTACCTGCTCTTGCTGCGCAATCTCTACCCTAAGCTACGGATCGTGGCTCATGATCGGATCATCAAGATACTGGGTGACACGACCGATATACAGCTCTTGACGGCGCTCCTAGATAAGCTGGTCCAGCACATCACGCGCTACAATCTCCTGACGGAGCAGACCATACGCAAGCTGGCTACGGGCGAGGAGCTTCCCGAGGTCAAGGTGGCGCCCAACCATCTGCTCTATGGAGCGAGGGGGCGTAGTATAGGTTACCGCGGTGCTCACCAGCGTGAGATGGTGGAGGCCATAGCAGATCACGATATGCTCTTTGCGATCGGACCTGCGGGTACGGGCAAGACCTACATAGCTATAGCTCTAGCGGTCAAGGCGCTTAAGGAGAAGCAGGTGCGACGTATCATACTCTCGCGTCCTGCTGTCGAGGCGGGCGAGAAGCTGGGCTTCCTACCAGGCGAACTGAAGGACAAGCTCGACCCTTACCTCCAGCCTCTCTACGATGCGCTCGAGGAAATGATCCCGACACAGCGCCTACGCACCTATATGGAGAGCGATGTGATACAGATCGCTCCGCTAGCCTACATGCGTGGTCGTACGCTCAATGACGCGGTCGTCATACTAGACGAGGCTCAAAATACGACCCACCACCAGATGAAGATGTTTCTCACGCGTCTAGGACGCAATAGCAAGATGATTATCACGGGCGACCTCTCGCAGGTAGACCTGCCGCGGGGTGTCACCTCGGGCTTGCGCATTGCTGAGCGGATTCTGAGCGATGTAGAGCAGATACCTTTTGTTTACTTTGATGCGCAGGATATCGTGCGTCACCCGATCGTGCAGCTGGTTGTGGATGCTTACGATCGCAATGAGCATCAAGCTCTGCAGGGCGGACGATCCACACAAGAGACTCGCCAACAGCAGGATATAGACTTAGATAAGGGTCCAAGTAAAGAATCATAGAAACTTTGTCCTCTCTCGGCTAGCCCGAGGAGAGGGCAAGCGCCTTTTTAGCAAATCAATTATTGATCATAATACAATGAATCAAGCACTAACACACACCGACCTATCTCTCCCAGGTATCCAGTCTGTCTTTCATGGCAAGGTGAGAGATGTATACTTCCTTGAGGGCGACTTGATAGCGATGGTCGCTACGGATAGGATCTCAGCCTTTGACGTGGTACTCCCTGAGGGTATCCCCTACAAGGGACAGGTGCTCAACCAGATAGCTGCTGAGCAGCTTGACGCTACGGCACACCTCGTACCTAACTGGAAGATAGCAACGCCCGACCCGATGGTTACGGTGGGACACCGCTGCGAGCCGTTTAAGGTAGAGATGATCGTACGTGGCTACATAGCTGGTAGCGCATGGCGTGCTTACCAGGCTGGAGAGCGCACGATCTGCGGTATAGAGCTACCCGAGGGACTGAAGGAGAATGAGCGTCTTCCACACCCGATCATCACCCCAACGACCAAGGCTGACGAGGGTCACGACGAAAACATTAGCCGTGAGGAGATCATAGCCTCTGGTCTGATCTCGGAGGAGGACTACAAGGTGATCGAGCAGTACACGCAGACACTCTTTGAGGAGGGGACACGCATCGCTCGTGAGCGGGGACTAATCCTCGTGGACACGAAGTATGAGTTTGGTAAGAAGGATGGCAAGGTGATCCTGATCGATGAAATCCACACGCCCGACTCCTCTCGCTACTTCTACCTCGAGGGTTACGAGGAGCGCCAAGCTAAGGGCGAGCCTCAGCGACAGCTCTCGAAGGAGTTCGTCCGTCAGTGGCTTATCGAGCAGGGCTTCCAGGGTAAGGCTGGGCAGAAGATGCCTACCATCACGCCTGAGTATGCAACCTCCGTGAGTGATCGCTACATAGAGCTCTACGAGCATATCACGGGCAAGACCTTCGTCAAGGAGCAGACCCAAGATGTGGCTAAGCGTATCGAGGACAATCTGCTAGCTTTTCTGAAGAAGTAACAACAACCTGATTACATATATGGACCAGCGACTAGGGGGCTGTGTACTACCTCCCTAGTCGCTGGTTCTAATCTCTATATTACTATGTCTGTATCTCTAGATGGTAAGTCTCGCAACGTGCGACAGATGTTTGACCGCATCGCTGGGCACTATGACTCGATGAATCGCCTCATGACAGGCGGTATGGATCTGGCTTGGCGCTGGCAGGTCATAGAGCATCTGGCGGACTATGCGCCTCGTCAGGTGGCTGACCTGGCCTGCGGTACGGGAGATATGATCCTGATGCTCTCGCGATACTTGCCGTCGGTACGTGAGATAGTTGGCGTGGACCTCTCGGAGGGTATGCTGGCGGTAGCTGCTGAGCGTGTCAAGCGGGCTGCACAGGCAGTGCCTGTAACGCTACTGGCGGAGAACTGTCAGGAGCTCTCTCTAGCCACGCAGTCGGTCGATGCGGTGACCTGCACACTGGGCATTAGAAACTTCTCGGACCCGCTACAAGGTTTGCGAGAGATGCACCGCATTCTCAGGCCTGGGGGAAGGCTCGCTATCTTGGAGCTGAGCGAACCTCGTGGAGGGCTATTGCTCCGAGGCTATAATATCTACGCCAAGCGGTTGATCCCGTGGATCGGACAGCTATGCGCTCACGATCGCTCTGCCTACAGCTATCTCCCAGCCTCTATCAAGGTGATGCCACAGAGAGAAGAGATGACGGCACTGATCCGTAGGGCGGGCTTTAGAGAAGTACAGTATAAAGAAATGCCCCTAGGGATCTGCGTCTTATACACAGCAGAAGCTTAGAGGCATAAAGGAATAAGAGTATGCAACGTATTTACGCACTGATAGGTAAGCCCTTGGGGCATTCGCTCTCGGCTGACTACTTCAACGATCTTTTTGAATCGCAGGGGATTGATGCGCGCTACATATTACAAGAGCTAGATGATCTCTCGGCACTGAGACCTTGGCTGGGGTCTACTCCTGCCATCGCGGGGCTTAATGTGACGAGCCCCTACAAGGTGGAGGTGTGCAACTATCTGGATGAGATAGACACTGAGGCTAAGTATGTGGGAGCTGTCAATACGATCGTCGTGGATCGCACGGGAGGACGGATGCGTCTCTTGGGCTACAATACGGATGTGCAGGGTGTCGTGGAGAGTCTGCAGCCGCTACTCACGCCCGAACGACAGCATGCACTCGTCCTCGGCACGGGTGGTGCAGCCCAAGCGGTAGCACAGGCTCTCAAGCGTCTCGGTCGTGACTGTACGCTGGTTAGTAGAGATCCGCAAGCTCCGCATATCTTGTCTTACGATGCGCTGACACCTGAGCTGATAGCAGACAAGTGGATCATCATTAACGCTACCCCCGTCGGTATGGGATCGCTTACTATGGAGCGTCCGCAAATACCCTATGAGGGGATCACGCCGGAGCATGTCTGCATGGATCTGATCTACAACCCCGAGGAGACACGCTTCCTCAAGGCTTGCCGAGAGCAAGGTGCGACGACGATCAATGGACTGAAGATGCTCCTCGTGCAGGCTCGCTACGCGTGGCACATCTGGCACAAGCAGGCGTAGAGACTACGCCATATTATCTACCTCGTCAGAGGATGGTAGGGAACTCTCTTCGACTGTAGAGGTATTCGCAACAACCGCTTCGGCAGCAGCTGCCTCCTCTTGAGCTTTGCGCTCTTTCTCTAGTTGCTGATGGTACTCCTCTTCGCGGATCTGTCTTGTGATCGCTATGCAGACCCCGATGGCTATGGAGGTGGCTAGGAGCGACGAACCTCCACGACTGATGAGCGGTAGCGTCTGACCCGTATTGGGCGAGATGCCCGTGACGACACACATGTGTATGATCGCCTGTGTGGTGTACATGATGCCCACGCCGAGGAGGAAGATGCGCTGCCAGTTACGCTGCGATCGTGTCGCCCAGCGAGAGAGCTTGAAGAAGAGAAGGATATAGAGTAGCGGCACCCAGATCATACCGATGAAACCTGTCTCCTCGATGATGATCGCATAGATAAAGTCGGAGTAAGCCTCGGGGAGGATGTCTCGCTCCACACTATTGCCTGGGAAGACGCCCGTACCATTGCTCCGTGCTATGGCGATGCGTGCGTGCTGCTCCTGAAAGTTGCCCTCGTCGATGACAAACTTACTGGAGTCAGACTTAGAGGTAAAGTCTTCGACACGTCCCTTCCAGCGCGCTGTACTACTGTTTTGCATGACGATGCTATCGGGTAGCACTAAGAGACTAGCCACGAGTAGTGCGATGATACCAAGTCCGACGCCCCCAACGAGGAGGACACTCTTGGAGAAGCCCGTCTGTACGATACCTATACCGATAACGAATAAGGTAATGATGATACCCATCGAGAGACTCTCCTTGGCAACGCAGATGAGTCCGATGGCAGTGAGTCCGCAGAAGAGGTAGAAGCGCTGGTTGTTATTCAGTTCGCGTATAGAGAGGATGGCAGAGGCGAGGAAGATGACCCCTACCTTATAGAACTCAGAGGGTTGTATGCCTAGGAGTGTACGCTTCGCTTCATTGGTCTCTGTACCTATGAAGAGGGTTAAGATGACGAGTAAGAGAGAGCCGCCGAAAATAAGGATCCCTACGGAACGTGTCAAAGTACGGTTCATCCGTGAAAAAGCCCACGCCGCAATCACCGATATGATGATATGCTTGAGGTGACCCGTAAAGGGGGCGTACAGGCTCTCCCCACGGTAAGCTAGTGTGCTAGTAGCACTATAGATAAAGAGTAGCGACGTGGCCAAGAAGGCAAAGTAGAGGAACCACAACGAGCGGTCGCCTGTAATGCGTGGTTTGCGTGGTTTCGTCTCTACCTCGGCAGCACTCTGAGTACTCTCTTCGTCCGGCTCTACGCTCTCGCTGTCGATCGGAGCCGTCTCCTCACGGGGAGAGAGGTCGAAGATGTCCGAAGGGGTCGTAGTTTCTTGGCTAGTATTGTGTTTGTCTTGTGGTATCATAGAGAGTGGGTAGGCTAGAGCGATCTATCGGTATCACGTTGCTGCTGAGCGATGGTGAGCACCTCCGTTCTGAACTGGTCGCCACGATCTTCATAGCAGGTAAAGAGGTCAAAGCTGGCGCAGGCTGGCGACAGTAATACGGTGTCTCCCGCCTTGGCCATCTGGCGAGCGGCGGCGATAGCGTCACGCATGGAGGTTACCTCCTCGTGGCGAGGTATGACACTGTCGAAGCTGCGGTGGAGCTTGGCAGAGTCGGTCGTCAGGTAGATCAGTCCGACTACCTTTTCCTTGACTAGACCCATCAGATCGTTGTAGTCATTGCCCTTGTCAGTGCCTCCTAGTATGAGGATCGTCGGCTTGCGCATACTCTCGAGGGCATACCACGTGCTGTTGATGTTGGTCGCCTTGGAGTCGTTGATGTAGTCTACGCCATCGATGCTGGCGATATACTCTAGGCGGTGTGGCACATTGGTAAAGGTCTCTAGAGAGGCTCGTATGATCTCAGGCTTGACGCCTAAAGCTTGCGCAGCGCAACCGACAGCTAGGGCGTTCTGTACGTTGTGCTTGCCCGAAAGAGCTAGGGCCGTCTCAGGCAACTCAACGACCGGCTCCTGAAGGGCAAAGCGTAGCTGTCCGTTGTGACTAGAAGCCACGACGGCATCGTCTGAAGAGGCTTCGGTAGAGAAGAAGATCCGTCGTCCTGCTCCCATGCCTGGCTCCTTAAGTAGCCGCTGTGTCCAGTCGTCTTCGATCCAAGAGATAAAGTAGTCGCTGGGCTCTTGGTTTTGCGTGATACGCATCTTAGCCCGTGCGTACAGCTCCATCTTATGGTCGTAGCGATCTAGATGGTCGGGCGTGATGTTGAGCAGGATTGCTATGTGTGCTCTAAACTGGTACATGTGATCCAGCTGGAAGCTGCTCAGCTCGATCACATAGTAAGCATGCGGAGCGAGCGCCACCTGACGAGCTAGACTGGTCCCCACATTGCCCGCCATAGAGACATCCAGTCCTGCATTGTGGAGCGTGTGGTAGAGCCAGTTGGTCGTAGTCGTTTTGCCGTTGCTCCCTGTGATAGCGATCATCATGCTGTCGCCAGCGTAGCGATAGGCGAACTCGATCTCACTGATGATCGGCGTCTGCTGCTCCGCCAGCTGTCGTATGAGCGGTGCGCTGTCAGGGATGCCGGGACTCTTGATCACCTCCTGGGCAGATAAGATACGTGAGAAGGTGTGTCCGCCCTCCTCGTAGGGGATGCCGTACTGCTCTAGCTCTGCTTTGTATTGTGGCTTGATCTGTCCCGAGTCAGAGACGAAGACAGGGAGCCCTTGCTGCTGAGCGAGGATGGCAGCTCCGACGCCACTCTCTCCAGCTCCTAGGATGATATATTCGTTGCGTTGCATATCTGTGAGATCGTTGTAAGTCTATGAATTATCGCATCTTAAGCGTGATGACCGTTAGTACAGCTAGCAGGATAGCTATAAGCCAAAAGCGGACGGTGATCTTAGCCTCTCGAATAGGTGCCAGAGGTCTCTGGATCAGGGCATCGATACCGCTATTGCCCGCTTTCTGAAAGTGGTGGTGCAGGGGCGACATCTTGAAGACCCGTCGGCCCGTGCCCGTGCGTCGCTTGGTAATCTTAAAGTATGCTTGCTGTATCAGCGAGGATAGTCCCTCGATGATAAAGAGGAAGCAGAGGATCGGTAGGAGTAGCTCCTTGCGAATGAGGATAGCCATCACAGCAATGATACTGCCGATGGCGAGGCTTCCCGTATCGCCCATGAAGACCTGTGCTGGATAAGCGTTGTACCAAAGAAAGCCAAAGGTAGCTCCGACGAAAGCTGCGCCAAAGATCACCAGCTCCTCAGCGCCTGGGATAAACATGATACTAAAGTATCGAGCGAGTGCTATGTGTGAGGAGACATAGGCGAGCACCGCCAGTGCCACGCCCGCAGGGGCAGCCGTCCCTGCGGCTAGTCCGTCCAGACCATCCGTCAGGTTGACACAGTTCGAGATAAAGGTCACAATGAGGATGATGATGATCGAGAAGAGGATCCAGCCGACCAACTCGCGATTGGGCATAGAGGCGGGGACAAGCGATAGGTAGTCGAAGTTATTGTTCTTGACAAAGGGAATGGTCGTCTGCGTATTCTTCGCCTCCTGACTAGAGAAGGTCACCTGCTCGATACGACCGTTGTTGATCACCTCTTGATTCTCACGAATGATAATGTCTGGACTCAAGTAGAAGGTGAGAGCCACGACAACGCCTAGGAGTACCTGTCCGATGATTTTGTAACGCCCGTGGAGTCCCGCCTTGTTTTTCTTAAAGACCTTGATGTAGTCATCGATAAAGCCCAAGGCACCCATCGTAAGGGTCGTGAAGAGCATCAGTTGTATGTAGACATTGTTGAGGCGAGCGATGAGGAGCGTCGGGACGATGATCGCTATAATGATGATGATACCGCCCATCGTTGGGGTGCCTGATTTCATAGCCTCCCCCTCCAGTCCGAGCGTACGAACCACCTCGCCTATCTGCATGCGATGCAGCCAGTGGATGATGCGCCGGCCAATGATCGTGCTGATGATCAACGCGAGTATGAAGCTGACACCAGCTCGAAAGGTGACATACTGGGCTAGTCGCCAGCCAGGGATGTCGTTTGCCTGTAGCCAATCGTAGAGGTGATAAAGCATAGTGTGATGGGTAAGTTGATAAGGTTATAAGGTCTCTAAGTAAAAGGTGAGGACAAAGGTACGCTATCTACGCCTGCTTCTCTTTTGCAAAGATCTCTTGCGCCACCTCTTTGTCGTCGAAGTGGTGCTTGACACCTTCGATCTCTTGATAGGTCTCATGTCCCTTGCCTGCGATGACCACTAGGTCGCCACGCTGCGCAGCTGCGCAAGCGTCTGTGATCGCTTGGCGACGTGATACGTTGGTGTAAACCTCGTCGCGATCTGCCTGAGGGATGCCCTCGAGCATCTGATCAATGATCGTCTGCGGATCTTCGGAGCGTGGATTATCTGAGGTAAGGTAGAGATGGTCGCACATATTGTAGGCGATACGCCCCATCTCCGGACGCTTGCCCATATCCCGATCACCGCCAGCACCGACCACGACGTAGACCCGTGTGGCGTTAAGCTCGGAGACCGTCTTGAGGAGATTTTCCAGAGCGTCAGGCGTGTGGGCGTAGTCCACCACCACATGGTAACCTCTCGGGGAGGCGAGCAGGTCAAAACGACCATCCACATGCTCCAGACTAGAGATGCCTCGTAGTATCAAGCTATTGTCTAGATCAGGCAGGAGGAGGCGTGCCACACCGTAGACGGCTGTCACGTTGTAAGCGTTGTAGCTCCCGACAAGTTTGATCTCCACCTCCTCGTTGTCCAGCAGTAGGGTAGAGCCATCCACATATTGTCCTAAGAGCTGAGCCATATAGTCCGCATGACTACGCATCGCATAGGTGTGTAGGTGTGCGGCGCAGTTTTGTACCATGACGCTACCATTGCGATCATCCGCATTGACTAGCGCGTAAGCCTCTGGTGAGAGATTGTCAAAGAGCGACTTCTTGGCCGCAATGTATGCCTGCATTGTGCCGTGGTAGTCCAGGTGGTCACGCGTCAGATTGGTAAAGAGAGCGAGTGCAAAGGGCAACCCATAGACCCGCTGCTGTACCAAAGCGTGCGAAGAGACCTCCATAAAGAGATAGCGACAGCCCGCATCGACCATATCGCGCATCACACGATGCAGCTCGAGGGCGTCAGGCGTCGTATGGGTGGCGGGATACTCCTTGTCGCCGATACGTATGCAGACTGTGCTAAAGAGAGCAGCTCGCATACCGAGCCAGCTCCACAGCTGATAGCATAGCGTGGCGGTAGTCGTCTTACCATTAGTTCCCGTGACTCCTACGATCGTGAGCTGTCGCTCAGGACGATCATAGTAGACAGAGGCTAGGACAGCGATCGCCTTTGCCGTGTCGGTCACCGTGAGCCATGCCACCTCGTCAGAGAGACTTTCGGGTCGTGTATGCTCTGTGACGATGATACGACAACCCGCTGCAAGTGCCTTCGGGATGTAGTCGGCACCATCCACATGGACGCCACGTAGTGCTACGAAGATGCACCCCTCGGAGGCGCGACGTGAGTCCTGCTCGATAGAGGTCACTTGACACTGCTCCGTAGAGACGCTACCCGTGCCTGCTTGGCTCAGTAGATGCTCCTCGGTGAGTGCTACTATATAATTATTGAGTGGTTTGAGATTCATATCTATCTAAAAGAGGATTCCACTTTACTGTCTATGATTATTGCCTAGATGTAGGATCACCTTCTGTCCTGGGTGGATAGGCGTACCGACAGGGATGCTCTGCGCTATGACTTGTCCATAGCCGACCAGCTGCACCTGCAACCCCTGCAGACTAATCTGATAGACCGCTTCGCTGGGGGCTAGTCCTACAAGTCGAGGCATCACCCCCTTAGAGTAACGAGCCAGAGGACGCAGCTCCACCCCCTCACGGCCATACTGAGGTACGACCAATTGGTCAGAGGCGACCTTGCTAGAGCCCTCGGATCTAACCTCGGGGATCTTGTAAGCCTTGACAAAACTCTCGACACGCTTCTTCTCGCCACCAGCTAGCTCCAAGTGCTTCAGCCGCTCACTAGCTGGGTGAGGTGTGATCGTGTCTAGGAGGATAGGGTTAGAGAGCGTGTAGATCTCCTCAGCGATACGCTTCACACCACGACCAGCTACGATACCGCCTGAGGCACGACCTACGCCGTGAGGATTGACTACGAAGATGATGCAACTATACTTAGGACGGTCTGAAGGGAAGTATCCGCAAAACGAAGTCATATAGACCTCCCCACTAGCACGATAACCCCCGCCACCATGGTTGCTCATCAGAGCTGTACCCGTCTTGCCACTGATAGAGATCAGCTCAGAGCGTACGGGTCCTTTAGCAGTGCCTTGTATGACTACATTGTCTAGCATGGAGCGTATCGAGTCAAGCGTAGCCGGCTTGCAGATATTCTCGTGCAGCACCTGTGGTTGAAACTCTTGGATCACCTTGCCCTCTGCATCCTCTACACGATCTACCAGATAGGGGCGCATGATACGTCCGCCGTTGGCGATCCCATTGTAGAAGTTGAGCGTATTGATCGCCGGCACCGATATACCATAGCCACGGCTGATGCCAGGGATCGTTGAGTTACCGTAGCTCTTGTCCCCAGGTCGTATGATCGTTGGTGTAGCGACACCCTCGAGACCTACGTCCAGTCGCTCCAGCATACCATAGTTGCTTAGATGCTGATAGATCCCGTCAGGGTGCTCCACATACCCCTTGATCGCAATTTTAGCTAGGACGATATTACTAGAGTACCATAGTCCCTGCGCTACTGAGATACGCCCATAGCCTCCCCGATTGGCATTGTGATCACGTATGTTGTAGCCTCCATACTTAAAGACTCCGTTTCCAGTGTCAATGGTATCGCTTGGCGTACAGACCCCATCATCTAGGGCAGCCATCATAAAGGGCGTCTTCATCGTAGAGCCAGGCTCGTTGAGTGCGCTAAGGGCATAGTTGACCCCCTCATAGTAGCTCTCGCCACCCTTCGTAAGATTGGCCAGAGCCAGGATACGCCCCGTCTCTACCTCCATCAGGATAGCCCCTCCGTAGTCCGCCTCAAACTGTGTCATCTGCTCATAGAGCGCACGGTGCACGATCTGCTGCAGATTCATATCTAGCGTGGTGTACACGTTGTAGCCATCACGAGGCGGCTGTAGCGTGTTCTGTCGGGTAGACCCCGCTAAGTACTGCCTCACAGCCAGTCCAGGCTCACCCCGCAGGAGGGTGTCAAAGCTCTGCTCCAGCCCATACTCTCCCTGCGTGAGATCTCCCTTGACCTCCTTGTAGACGCTACCTATGGTACGTCTCGCCAGCTCACCATAAGGTCTGTCACGTAGTGCACGCTCCTCATGTGTCAGCCCATTTCTGAGCGGACCACGGCGACGCACTATACGTCCCTTGCGCTCTACCGTCATCATCAGTGGATAAGTCTGCTTAAGCCGCTGGTACTCCACATGGCTCACCTCGTAGGGGTATATAGATACGTAGCGATAGCCTGGCTGCTTATGCTGCGCTTTGCGATAGCCCTCACGAAGTCGCTTGCGCAGTGCCTGATAGGTAGCTTGCTCACCCTTCTCCCAGAGACTCATCTGGTAGGCTAGTGAGTCTAGCTGCTTGTAGAGCGAGTCGGGCTCCATCTGCTGAATAGCTTCTGCCCCAAAGTCTAGGTAGAGCTTGTATGCAGGCTTGCTAATAGCGACAATATGTCCGTCTGACGAAATAATATTGCCTCGTAGCGGTGAGATCGTCACCGTGTCAGGTCGATGAAAGTTTTGAGCCATCTTACGCCACGTAGGACCATCAACGAAGATGATGCCGATCACCTTGACAAAGACCCATAGAGTCATTAAGATGGCTAAAAAACCTAAGGCGCGGTAGCGAGCTATGATAGGACTATGTTTCGACATAGAGCGTGTGTACGTTAGAGCGGGTAGAAATTATTTCTTGTCATCACGATAGAGGATGATCGACTGCTGCGAAGGTGCCTCAAGGTCTGACCCCATCGCCTGGAGTTGCTGCTCGAAGTTGCCTCCGATGCTACGACGCGTTAGCTCGCTGACGCTCTCCATATGCTTGTAGGTTAAGTCTTTGACCCGTGTCTCCAGCTTGTCTATCTGGCGACGCTTGGAGATGATCTGATAGTTGCTCGTGACATGTATCAGTCCCATTAAGAGTATAGCGATAAAGGCGGGTATATACTTCCTAAAGGCGGGCTGCTCTAGCATATCTCCGCCTAGCCAATACCATAGACCATGCGAAGAACGCTTGCGAGTAGACTGGTCAGACTCTTCGGAGAGTCCCTCTTCCTCTTTATCCTCTTCCTTCCCTAGATCGTTAGACTCTTCTAAGCATGTAGCCACTGGCGTAGCGGGGGCACTTGTCACCTCATAGTCTGATAGGTCTATTGCAGAGGGTATATCATCGCTCGGTGCTTTTGTCTCGTCTTGTTCAGATAGCTCCGCTTCAATCTCCTCCTCTAGAAGATCTGCTAGTAGAGGTTTAGGCTGAGGAACTACTGCGGACTCATCGGTGGGTATAGGAGTCCTCTCCTGTAGCTCCTCCTCTAGGTCATCCTCAAAGTATGTCTCGTCTATCTTAACCATCTTCTCATATCACTCAAATATCCTCACGACGCTCCGCAACACGTAGCTTAGCACTGCGAGCACGATTATTATCCGCTATCTCATCCGCCGAGGGTGTGATAGCTTTTTTTGTGATCACACGTAGAGGCGCAGGGGTTGACAAAGGCATACCTGCTAGAGCCTCACTCGGCTGCTCGAAGCTCCCTAGACGGAAGAAATCCTTGACCATACGATCCTCCAGCGAGTGGTAAGAGATGATCGCTATGCGCCCCCCCGGCTTGAGGAGACGCACCGAGTCGCTCAGCAGTTGACGCAGAGCACCCAGCTCATCATTGACCTCGATGCGCAGTGCCTGGAAGATACGGCTCAACTTATTGCGTAGCTGAGGCCCCCCCTTAGGTAGGACTGGTGTCAGCACCTCCATAAGAGAAGCAATCGTCTGGTAGCCCAGGGCACGATGTGATACTAGTAGAGCCGCAATGCGACGAGCATCATGTAGCTCACCATAATAATATAGTATATCGGCTAGTTGCTCCTCGCTGTAGCTCAGTAGGAGGTCACGAGCCGTGACGCCCGACCGGCTATTCATACGCATATCGGGCATCGCCTCCTCATAGCGAAAGCTAAAGCCTCGCTCCTCACTATCAAAGTGATGTGACGAGACCCCCAGATCTGCCAAGATCCCATCGACCTGCCCTGAGAGTCCCCAGTAGTCGAGCCACTGCCCTAGGTGGCGAAAGTTTGTCGCCACAAAGTGGTAGCGACTATCCGTAGGAGCATTGACCACCGCGTCAGGATCTTGATCGAGACCGATGCAGCGCCCCTCGGGAGCGAGCCGCTCGAGGAGCGCACGCGAGTGCCCCCCGCCACCCATCGTGACATCTACATAGAGACCAGTGGGTGTTGTGACCAATAAGTCGAGAGAGTCCTCACAGAGGACAGCCGTATGATAGAGCTTAGCGGACAAGGGAGTAAAAAAAGTGACAGTGTGATAAGTGTTTGACAGAGAGCTCCGTGCGCTTCAGACGAAGGCGAGCCGATCGTCTTACTCACGGAGTTACTGCAAAGGTAATCAAATTAGAGATTAGAAATTGGCTGTTGGCTGTTGGCTCTTGGCTGTTGGCTAGGGATACTAGTGTTTCTAGTGGTGCTAGTGGCACTAGAGGCACTAGAGCTCCTAGACTCTAACCTCTAATCTCTAATTTCTAATGGCACTCCGATCAGGATCGACGCATTACAATATTTTAGGGTTGACCACATATCGAAACGACGCTATGCTGGGGAAAACTGATTTCCACGTGGATATTTCGAAACGCCCACGTGGAAAAGAAAAAATTCCTCGGAGGAATGAAATGAAACTTCGGAGGAA
>CAMCJO010000013.1 GCA_945875135.1 uncultured Porphyromonas sp. | reverse complement strand
AGTTCCTCCCTTGGAACTAAAAAGTTCCAAAAGGGGAACAACTTTTGGAACTCGTATCTGTCACGATTTCAGCGTGATATGGAGATGCTTTGAGAACACCCTATTGTAGTAAGGGGTCGCTAAAAAAGGATGTAGCCCGCTGGCAGGAGAGATTTCCTACTAGCGGGCTACAGATTTAATGCGTTGGCTCTTAGTCTAAGGCCTGCGATGTGGCGTAGCGATGGACCAGCTGCGTCACGATGGCGAGGCAGCGCTCCATGGCATCGAGCGAGCAGTACTCGTGGATGGAGTGGAAGTTGCCCCCGCTGGTGAAGATATTGGGGCAAGGGATGCCTCGCTCCGAGAGAACCGCCCCGTCGGTGCCACCACGTATCGGCTGGATGATCGGCTGGACACCGACCGCCTCATAGGCTGCGATAGCGTGTTCGATGACCTCTGGGTGCGGAGCGATGTAGTCGTACATATTGCGGTACTGGTAGGATACTTCGACGGCTAGCTGTGCGGCGTGTGGCTCTTCATTGATCTGCTGAGCTACCTCTCGGATGCGTGCTATGCGCTGCTCTAGGAGCTGGCGGTCGTGGTCGCGGATGATGTACTCAGCGGTTGCAGACGAGACATCGCCCGACATGTGGCATAGGTGCAGGAAGCCTTCCCGTCCCTGGGTCTCTTCGGGTCGCTCGCTCGTATAACCTAGTCTGTAGTCGAGCTTGATGAGCGACTGGAGGGCATGACGCATCGTGTGGTAGGCGCTGCCTGGGTGGACGTTGTGTCCCGTGGCGGTGATGCGTGCAGAGGCTGCGTGAAAGCACTCGTACTCAAACTCGCCCTCGAGTCCTCCGTCAATGGTGTAAGCGTAGGTCGCCTGGAGCTGGCTCTCGTCAAAGGACTCCAGTCCTCGCCCTACCTCTTCGTCTGTCGTGAAGGCTAGTGCGATAGGTCCGTGCGCTAGCTCGGGCTTGCTCTGAAGCTCCGCAGCAAGAGTCATCAAAATAGCGACGCCCGCCTTGTCGTCAGCTCCGAGGAGTGTCGTCCCGTCGCTCGTGATGAGCGTATGCCCCACATAGCGTAGCAGGTCGGGGTAGTCGCTGGGACTTAGTGTGCTCCCTTTGAGCTGGATTGGCTTGCCGTCGTAGTTGGGGTGGAGACAGGGAGAGACCTTTTCGCCAGGAGCTTCGGGCGAGGTGTCTACATGAGCGAGGAGCGCGATGCGGGGCACATTTTCGTAGCCAGCAGTGGCAGGGATTTGCGCTATCACATAGCCTGCATTGTAGCAGGTGGAGGGTATCTGTAGCTCCGTTAGCTCGGTGTGAAGCAGACGGAGCAAGTCACACTGACAGGGTGTCGAGGGCTTCGTCGGGCTATTCAGATCGGAGGTGGTGTGAACCTTTACGTAGCGGAGAAATCGCTCTAGGAGTTGGCTCATAGTGTGTGCCAGCGCTAGCGCTGCTTGAGGATACTATTGATGACACGGCAAGTGCAGATGAGCTTGCCGCTCTGGGTGGAGTAGATATCTACGTTCCAGACGTGTGTGCTGCGCCCCTGGTGAAGTATCGTGGCGACGCCGCGCACGGTGTCTCCGACGACTGTCGAGGAGACGTGGTAGCCACTCACCTGCATGCCGACCTGTATCTCGCCTTCGTTGGCGATGGCTACTGATCCTAGTCCCGCGAGGGTCTCGGCAAAGGCTAGCGAAGCTCCTCCGTGCAGTATGCCCATCGGTTGTCTCGTGCGATTGTCTACGGGCATCGTACCCGTGACATAGCCACGGGCTATCTCTGTGCAGCGCATGCCGAGCGTACCCATGAGCGTGTTGGGCATGATCTCGTTGGCATCTTCAGGGTCAAAGGGAACTCCGTCGTAGCGCAGCTTGATCTGCTTGTTGATCATGTGGGCTAAGCCCGCAGCATCGCAAGAGGTGGTGATATAGTCAGCGCAACTCTTGAGCGGTTCGGGTGCGTTTGCCATGGCTACGCCTAGCCCAGCACGCTGTACCATGGCGACATCCTCTAGGGTGGTGCCGACGGCGATGATGTTTTGCTGGTTAAGGTCTAGTCGATCGAGGATAAAGTCGAGCGCACCGCGCAGGCTGACGCCAGAGGCTACGATCGAGAGCTCATTCATCGGCTCATCGTAGAGGGTAGCGGTCAAGCCTTGTCCTGCGTTGAGCTGGTCGCTTAGCTTCGCCAGGCGATCTTGTCTGGCTAAGATGATAGCTCTAAAGATTGGCTCGGCGGGAGCTTTGAAGGGCTCATCTGCCTTGGTCAAGTCTAGGATCGGCATGCCCCAGAGCTTGGCGAGCTGGAGGATACGTGGCTGATGGGTCTTGGTGGTGTAGAGTGCTTTTTCGCCTATGAGTGCGAGCGTGTAGTCGCTATCGACTAGCTCGTAGAGATGCGTTAGCTGCTCCGCACGCAGAGGACGAGAGGCTAGCTCACGACCCGTGCGACAGTTGTGAATGCGTGCGCCTAGATGGGAGATGATATAGCCACTGTTGCGCGGTAGCTGCAGCTGCTCCGAGATATTCAGGAGACTAGTCATAGGAGCTTCGCTGGCGACCGCCACACGCAGGGCGTACTCCTCCTGCACCTCTAGGAGAGCTTCGCGGTCCTCTAGAGCTATCTCGCCATTACTCCCGAGTAGGCAGTTGCGGTCTTTGATGGCGAGGAACTTATAGCCGCCACTCTTTGCTTGATTCATCATATTACTCCTTATTATAATGTGGACCAGTTAAACTGTACCCCGATGCGCCCGCTGTAGGGCTGCGACATGTCGTAAGCACCTAGTCCGTAGTGCTGACTGTCGAAGGTGGCAAAGAGCGTCCACATCTTGGTCAAGCGGTACTGTGCCGTCACCTCAGCGGTAAGCCTTGTGAGCGAACCTCTAGCGGCACCCTCGCGAAGCCCGGTCTTGGGAGCCTGGGCGGGGTGCAGGATCTTGGTTGTGAGGCTGGTGTCGTAGTAGACCACCCCACGAAGGTCTAGGCGCTTGGTAGGACGGACGGCCAACTTCGCATAGCCTTGGAAGTAAGGCTTGGGAACGCGGAAAGAGTAGTTGGCAAGATGGTTAAACTGCGCTCCGAGGCTTAGTTCACAGACCTTTGCAATGACGGTAGAGAGGTCTAGACCCGCGTAAAAGATGTCGAGCTTGGTGTACTCGTTGCGCTGAGACTGTAGCCATGAGCCGTAAAGCTCTTCGCCCGTGTAGTAGGGTAGGAGGTTGAAGCCGTAAGTGCGGGCGTAATGATCGTACCCGCCGTACAGCTCGTAAGTGCCTGAGCCGAGCTGTAGCTTGACTCCTGTGCGAGAAGCGAGCTGCTGACGCTCAGGTCTAGGCAGTGCGTCGAGCATGATGCCTGGTATGCGGGCTAGGTAGTCAAAGGGGTTGACATCTTGTAGCCCGCCTGATGCCTGCAGGTACCACTCCCAGCGCCTCTGATCAGAGAGCGACAGGCGAACCTCTGGGTAGACCAAAACCTCTTGGTTGGCTAAGTCTACGCCCACACCGCCTGAAAAGTCTAGATCGGCAAAGTTGACGAACCCACGATAGCGGAACTGCGGGTGCGCCCCTAGGAGGAAGAGCTGTGACGGCTGGCCCGTGCGGATACGCATATCGGCACCCAGTCCGAGAGACCAGTCGTCAGAGAGCTGCACGACGGTAGCTCCATCAGCGTCTATCACGTGCAGGTGCTCGCTTGCAATGAGATCTCTTTGTGCTGGGCTGGGTAGTGAGTGGGATAGGAAGGCGTAGCGTGCGCCAAGGTCAAAAGACCAGTTCTGCGCCTGGAGGTTGTCTATGCGACCCGTCAGACTGTACTCGCGCAGTGCATCTTGCCAGCCAGTGCGGTCTAGTAGGGGTATCTCGTTCATCTGCATCCTCTGCTGCGTAGGCGTATGTGCAAAGATGTGACTGCGTATGCCTCCCTGTAGCTTGATCATGCTCTCTCGCCAGTGATAGCTGTAGCCTAGGACTCCCTCAGTAGCGTGACGGTACATATTGGTCTGGTTGGGGACTTCCTCGAGGTAGTGATAGTCCGCATCGGACTCGTCAATAGGACCATGCACAGAGTGGTTGGGCCAGTTCTTACTGAGCGTGAAAAGCTCCGAGCGATGCGTCAGATCAAGGGAGAGGACATTGTGCTGGCTCCCGAAGTGCCACTGTCCCGCCAGATCCCCACCGAAAGCAGGCGCATAGCCTCCGAAGAGACGAGCCATGATGCCATTGTACGGCTGCGGCACCTCACGGGCAAAGCCCGACAGCTGAGGTGTCGGTGCTGGCGAGAGGGTCGGCGTGAAGTCTCTCGTGGAGCGAGGCGTAGCTGGATTGTAGCGCTCTATCTGAGGCTTCGTCAGAGGTATAGGGGTAAAGATGGGATTGGTGTCATCGATCTGTCTCACCTTGTCGCTCACCACGGTAACCTCACGGCTGATCGTGTCACGCTCGACCAATGTTTTGGTGTTTTGAGCTAAAGCTGGGAGTAGTGTGCTGAGCAGGATTAGGAGGAGACTGTATAGTCGTTTCATCGCTTGTAGACTTAATCGTTGGAATAGTAGGGTAGAGGTGTATTAGCGAGCGGTGTTCTGGCGAATCTGTGCGAGCTTCTCTGCAGCACGCTGACGTATCGGCGAGGTCTCGTCGGTGTAGTTCTTGAGCAGGCTCTCGAGGTATAGTCTTGCCGTGTCGGGGTCTCCCTTGGCGAGGTACCAGTCGGAGAGCGTTATGATCGTCTCGGCAGATAGTTCGGGGTCTGGGTAGGCTTCGTTGACCAACTTGTCGAGTAGCTGCTTCGAGTAGCTCTGCTGGATCTTGTTGGAGGCGTAGTATTGCGCTAATAGGAGCGTGCCCTGGGTGCCAGCGTAGGTCTCTATGCGGGCGACAAGCGGCTTCAGTAGCGACTCGATCTGGTTGCCCCGACCTGTCTTCAAGTAGCTGGTCGCTAGGCGACAAGTCAGGCGGTCTAGTTGCTCTTGGCTCCACCCCTTAGACTTGTCTAGCTGTGGGGTTACGACCTTGATGACCCACTCATACTGTCCCGCTTGGAGCGCGCTCTCGGTAGCCGAGAGCAGTATCGTCTGATAGTTCGCTGGCTCTAGCGGTAGTGTGAGTAGCTCCTGCTGCAAGGGCAATGCCTGCGCATAAGCTCGCTGATGAAGGCGCATGGCTGACATCTTCTGAAGCAAACCGATGTGTAGCTCCTGCGATAGTTGCTTACGGCTGGGGTAGATGCGCTCATAGAGTGCTAGAGCGTCCGCCTCCTTACCAGCTCGCTCGTAAATGTCGGCCAGGTAGTAGTGCGCTAAGAGCGAAGAGGCTCCCTGAGGCTTCAGTGCTAGATACTCCTTGAGCAGACGCTCCGCCTGTGGCTGTCGCGACTGGTAAGCACGCTCAGCCGTCTCGAAGGAGATGCTCATCGCTTCGCTCTCGTTGATGGCGTAGCTGCCGCCAATGCTATTCGCGTACTGGACAAACTCGGTGGAGCGGCCCTCCTCGATGTAGATACTCTTGAGTGCTTCGTAAGCTTGCTTTGCTTCGCCACTCTGAGGAGCCTCGGCTAGGAGTGCTTTGTAGGTCTCGATAGCTCGGCTCGTCTCATTCCTATTATAATATAGTAGTGCCAACTGCAGGGCAGCCTTGCGCCCATACTCACTCTGTGGGTACTCCTGCGCTAGGCGTGTGAAGGCTCCGATAGCCTCCGCATGCTGTCCCGATAGCTCCATAGCGCGTCCCTGATCGTACATAGCACGGGGCTTGTAGAGACTATTTGGGTGGCGAGCAACTAACTTATCGAGGGCAGCTATCTGCGCCTTGTAGTTCTTCTTGAGGCCCTCAATATCTGACAGCATATAGAGCGCATAGACCTGATTGTCAGGTGCGAGTCTATATGCCTCCTCGTAGTAGCGAACGGCCGGCGTGTAGTGACCCTGCATGTAGTGCGCGTCACCTAGACGGGCGTGGACATCAGCTTGTAGCGTGTTGTCGAGCGTACCCTCTTGGAGTAGTATGGAGAGTGTCTGTGTGGCAGCACTGTACTGCTTCTGCTTGATCTGGCTGTAGCCTAGTAGGTAGCGAGCTATCTGTAGCTGCTTGCTAGAGGCTGTGCGCTTATTGAGGATGGCCGTGAGGGCTTGTGATGCTTGCTTGTAAGCTCCTTGCTGAGAGAGGAGCTGCGCCCCTAGTAGTTCAGCCTCGGTGTGGTGAGCAGACTTTATGGTAAGCCGCTGCGCCTGCTGGTTATAGCGTTGTGCTAGAGCCAAGTCGCCTGCTTGTTGCGCCTGCTGCGTGAGCTGATTGAGCAGATAGCACTGCGCCTCTACAATTACGGGCGAAGGTCTCTGAATACGTCCTATCGAGGCTAGACTAGTCAAGTAGTCGGGGCTGCGGTAGTAGCCCTCAATGAGAAAGTGCTCCATAGCCTCACGGTGTGCCGACTGGGCGAATGTGTTGAGAAACTCCTCGCAGAGCCTCACCTCCTGACCAAACGAACCGCTCGCCTTGCTGCGCATCAGCAATACCTGCTCATACATGGCAGCCTCACGGATCGTGGGTGCTACAGCTCTATCTGCCGCCACCTGATAGGAAGCAAGGGCCTCGGAGTAAAGCCCCATATCTCTACGAGCACGTGCTAGGTAAAGGTTGGCCACGCCACTCGTCTCTGCATCGCCCCGCGTCGCTAGGAGTAGGTGCGGGATCGCTTGCTCCGTGCGCTCCGTCTCCATGTAGGCCGCCGCTAGGATAAGTTGGTCTTCGGGGGTCAGGACATTAGCCTTTTGCTCTGCTAATGGGGCTAGACGTTCGATAGCTTTGTTCGGCTCCTCAAGACGATACCAAGCATTTGCCTCTAGGATCTGACTCTCCGTGCGTTGCTCCTCCGAGAGACGTGCCGTAGCGAGTGCCTCGGTGTGCGTGAGCACCGACTGATAGTTTTGCCGATAGAGGGCTATCCGTGCCAGTCCCAGACGAGCATCGTACTGCAGATCTCCCTGGTCCTGTATCGGGATGAGCGTGCGCTCAGCCTTGTCCAGATTGTTTTGCGCGATGTATAGCTGCGCTAGATAGAGCCTAGCTACATCGCCCCAGTAGTCATCACCTGCAGCAGTCATCTCAAAGAGCTGCTCTACCTGCTCCACAGGACGACCAGACAGTAGGAGTGCGTAGGCCATCTTGACCTGCCACTCGCTGCGCGCCTCACGTGTCAAGGTCCGCTCACGCACCTGCTCTAACGTATGGCGAGCACGATTGTACTCCTTATTATATAGGTAGTGTGTGGCACGAGCTATACGAGCGACCTGCGCCTGACGGGAGATGGGATCGGTGGTGATATACTCCTCCAGCTCAGCAGCACTCGGACGACCCAGCAGATGCGCCCCGTAGGTGGCAAACCACCCATCCACCTTGCTCAGACGTTGTGCAGGGGTGAGGAGCATCGTGGTACGTAGTGGTGAGCCCGCTGCGAGGGTCACCTCGATGGCGTGCCGCTCGGTGGGTATGCTAAAGGTCTCTTGCGCCTGTAGTTGGTAGGCTAATGGCAATTGCCCGCAGAGAAGTAACGTATATAGGAATCCTTTGTAGTTCATCGGTAATAGTCTTACTTAGGGGCGAAGTCCTACGGATACGCCCGATATTCTAACGCAAATCTACTGAAATAACTGCTGAGAGCAAAATCTGGCAAGGCTGATGCATTAGTTGGGAAGTGTACGCGCAGCCCTGGCTTCGCGTTTTGTTGTTTGCAAAAAAAACTATCTTTGCGACATAGTAGTTGTTTCATCCTCTGGTACAAGTCGTTGAATCAGTGGGAGACTTCAACAAGAGATCTAATGAGCGCGAAGATACAGGCGTACAAGACAAGACAAACCAACAATACTAACTTCTAAGCTTTATAATTATGAAACATACGACATGGTTATGCGCTTTGCTCCTATTCCTGCTACCACTCGTGGCAAAGGGACAGCAGCAGGTGACGCTGGACAAATCTCAACAAGAGATCGCAAAGGTTATAAAGACCGTCATGCATCTATCTGAGCAGGATGCAATACTGGCTCAGGCTGATGCTACGACACGTAAGGCTGTCGAGGTGGTGCGAGCCCTCACTGGCCAAAAAGAGTACAGCGAGAAAGAGGCCACAAACCTAGCCTCTGCACTCACTCTAGAAGACAATCACATCGTAATCCTCCCCAAGTATCAGCATCTAGCAGAGACAGCAACCTGGGATGGTGTATCCCTCGCGGAATTCGTGAAGGCGATAGATGACTTTCGCTCGATGACGCTAACGGGACAGCAATAGTCGGCTGTGTAGTCTGTATCTTTCGCTCCTATCCTTCTAGAGACTGTCGCTTGTTAGCTGCAGTCTCTAGTTGTTTTTAGGGGGCTATTCATCTCCAAAACGACCCTCTTTACGAAGAACATGTCAGGGAAACAATCTTTTTCTCTACCTAATGGTAGGTATTACGAATATTCTTTGTAACTTTGAGGTCGAAGAAAAATCAATTGTATCACAGTACTCGACTTTTGTCAGTAGACGGGAGGAGGGTACAATATCTATAAAGTACTACACATGGCAAAATTTAGAGGAGCAATCGTAGTCAACGAGCAACGCTGCAAGGGGTGCAACCTCTGCGTTGTAGCGTGTCCTACTGCGAGTATCTCACTTCACCCAGACGAGGTGAATGACAAGGGGTATCACTACTGCTATATGAGCAACCCCGAAACATGCATTGGCTGCGCTAACTGTGGCGTGGTTTGTCCCGACGGCTGTATCAGCGTCTATAAAGTAACCCTTTAATCCTATAGCTATCATGGCAGAAGTAAAACTGATGAAGGGCAATGAGGCCCTGGCACACTCGGCAATCCTCAACGGACTGGATGGCTATTTCGGATATCCTATCACACCTCAGTCTGAGGTGCTCGAGACTCTTATGTCGCTACGCCCCTGGGAGACGACTGGCATGGTCGTCCTACAGGCTGAGAGCGAGGTCTCTTCTATTAATATGGTATATGGAGGTGCTGGCGCTGGTAAGCGTGTCATGACCTCCTCCTCTAGCCCTGGTATCAGCCTCATGGCTGAGGGTATCAGCTACATCGCTGGTGCTGAGCTACCCGCACTCATCGTCAACGTGATGCGTGGTGGCCCTGGTCTAGGTACGATCCAGCCAAGTCAGGCTGACTACTTCCAGACCACCAAGGGTGGTGGACATGGTGACTACCGCCTCATCGTACTAGCTCCTTACTCTGTACAGGAGATGGTCGACTTCGTCGGTGTCGGTATGGATCTAGCATTTAAGTATCGTAACCCTGTTATGATACTGAGCGATGGTATCATCGGACAGATGATGGAGAAGGTCGTTCTACCCGAGCAGAAGCCTCGTCACACTGATGAGGAGATCGCTGCTAGCTGCCCCTGGGCTACTACAGGTCATACACCTGACAAGCGCTCTATCATCACATCTCTCGAGCTAGACTCAGCTGTGATGGAGCAAAACAACCTACGCTTCCAGGAGAAGTATCGTAAGATTGAGGAGAACGAGATACGCTACGAGGAGACGATGACAGAGGATGCTGACTACGTACTCGTAGCTTTTGGCTCTTCTGCACGTATCTGCCAGAAGGTCGTTCAGGTAGCTCGCCAAGAGGGTCTCAAGGTAGGTCTCGTACGTCCTATCACGCTATGGCCTTATCCATACGAGGTGATCACCAAGCTCGCTGAGCGTGGTGTCAAGGGCTTCCTCTCTGTCGAGCTCAATGCTGGTCAGATGGTCGAGGATGTCAGACTAGCTGTCAACGGTCGCTGCCCTGTAGAGCACTTCGGACGTATGGGTGGTATGCTATTCTCTCCAGACGAGGTCCTCAACGCTTTGCGTACGAAGCTCGTCAAGTAAGCTACCCTTATCAATAACTAGTAATAGACAACGAATATCATGGATATAAAGGATATAACCAAACCAGAGAACTTGGTCTACCAGAAGCCAAGTCTGCTCAATGATAATACGATGCACTACTGCCCAGGCTGTAGCCATGGTGTCGTGCACAAGCTGGTTGCAGAGGTCCTCGAGGAGATGGGCATGGGCGACCAGGCCGTCGGTATAGCTCCTGTGGGCTGCTCCGTCTTCGCATACAACTATATAGACATCGACTGGCAGGAGGCTGCTCACGGACGTGCGCCTGCTGTAGCTACTGCTATCAAGCGTCTCTATCCTAAGAAGCTCGTCTTCACCTATCAGGGTGATGGTGACCTAGCTGCTATCGGTACCGCTGAGACGATCCACGCTGCAAACCGTGGTGAGAACATTGTCATCATCTTTATCAACAATGGTATCTACGGTATGACTGGTGGTCAAATGGCTCCTACCACACTACTCGGTATGAAGACAGTCACCTGTCCTGATGGTCGTACGCCAGAGCTTAACGGCTATCCACTCGTCATCTCTAAGATCCTCTCTGAGCTAGATGGTACCTGCTACGTCACTCGTCAGAGTGTACACACAGCACCTGCTGTACGTAAGGCTAAGAAGGCTCTACGCAAGGCTTTTGAGAATTCACTCGCAGGCAAGGGCACCAGCGTCGTTGAGTTTGTCTCAACCTGCAATACAGGCTGGAAGATGAGCCCCGCTAAGGCTAATGAGTGGATGGCAAAGTTTATGGTCGACAAGTACGCTCTTGGTGACATCAAGGATGTCGAGTCTAAGGGTAGCAACGACGAGGTGGTTACAATGAAAATCTAATCAGACGAAAGGAACAACTATGAATTACGAAATAGTCATATCTGGCTTCGGAGGTCAGGGCGTACTCTCTATGGGTAAGATACTTGCTTACTCTGGTATCATGGAGGACAAGGAGGTATCGTGGATGCCTTCTTACGGACCTGAGCAGCGTGGTGGTACGAGTAACGTTACGGTCATCGTGAGCGATGAGCCTGTTAGCTCGCCTGTTGTCAACGAGTATGATGTAGTCATCGTACTCAACCAGCCATCACTCGACAAGTTCGCACCTCGTGTTAAGAAGGGTGGCATCCTTATCTACGACCCAGCTCTCATCCAGCACAAGTCTGACCGTAAGGATATCAACATCTACGAGGTACCTGCTACAGAGCAGAGCCTAGAGATGGGTAATGACAAGATCTTCAACATGATCATACTCGGTGGTATGCTCAAGGCTGCTCCTATGCTCAAGCTCGAGAGCATCATCGCAGGACTCAAGAAGTCTCTGCCTGAGCGTCACCACAAGCTGATCCCCCTCAATGAGGAGGCTATCAAGCGCGGTATGGATAGTCTGATCAAGGTCAACTAGTCCACAGAGACCCTTACAATAGCAATAACAAGGCGTCCGCCGATCTACTCGTTAGATTGACGGACGCCTTCTCTTTTTCGGCTAAAGCGTTTGTTTCCTTATAAAAGAGTACCTTTGCACCGATTGAGACTATGGCAAGAGTCTCTGATAGCGTGAGATTATGGCAAAGCAGAAGAACTTAGTAATAGTAGAGTCCCCCGCAAAGGCGAAGACAATTGGCAAATTCCTCGGTGATGACTACAAGGTGCTCTCGAGCTATGGACACATACGTGACCTCAAGCCGAGCAGCTTTAGTGTAGATGTGGAGCAGCACTTCGCACCCATCTATGAGATCCCTGCAGACAAGCAGCGTGTCGTATCGGAGCTGCGCAAGGCAGCTAAGGCGAGTGACATCGTATGGTTAGCATCCGATGAAGACCGCGAGGGAGAGGCAATCGCATGGCACCTCTATCAGGTGCTAGACCTCAAGGACAAGGAGACACACCGTATCGCCTTCCACGAGATCACCAAGAGTGCCATACAGCATGCCATACAGAATCCACGCTCGATCAACGAAAACCTCGTCGATGCGCAGCAGGCGCGTCGTGTCCTAGATCGTATCGTGGGCTTTGAGCTCTCGCCTGTCCTCTGGCGACGTGTCGGTCCCTCGCTCTCGGCAGGACGTGTGCAGAGCGTTGCTGTGCGTCTCATCGTAGAGCGAGAGCGCGAGATACTAGCTTTCGAGCCAGAGACCTCTTTTGCCATCACGACACGCCTAGAGACCAAGGGGGGAGACACTTTCTCTGCGACACTCCCTGACAACCTCCCCACCGAGGAAGCTGCTCGCCAGCTTATGCAGCGAGCTATCGATAGTCAGTCCACTTTTGCTGTACAGCAGGTGGAGCAGAAGCCTGGGCGTCGCTCTCCGTCGGCACCTTTTACCACCAGTACGCTCCAGCAGGAGGCTTCTCGCAAGCTCGGTATGAGCGTCTCCAATACGATGCGTGTGGCGCAGGCTCTCTACGAGCGAGGTCTCATCACCTATATGCGTACCGACTCGGTCAATCTCTCCAGCTTCGCCCTCCACGAGGCCGAGACGGTGATCCTAGAGCAGTGGGGCGCCGACTACTATCAGCGCCGACGCTATCACGTTAAGAGCAAGGGGGCGCAGGAGGCGCACGAAGCTATTCGCCCCACCTATCTGCGCAACGCTACGATACAGGGGACCAAGCAGGAGCAAGCACTCTACGACCTCATACGCAAGCGCACACTCGCTAGTCAGATGGCCGATGCCCGCATCGAGCGGACGATAGCGCAGATCGCTTCACAGGGTGCTGACCCCGTTCGTCTAGAGGCTCGTGGCGAGGTGATTGTCTTCGACGGCTTCATCAGCGCTTACACGGAGAGCCGTGATGACGAGGAGGATACCAGCAGCAATGAGCTTCCCAAGCTGAAGGCCGGAGACCTGCTACAGCTACGAGAGATAGAGGGACGCCAATCTTTTACCAAGCCTAAGCCTCGCTACACCGAGGCATCCCTCGTTCGCAAGATGGAGGAGCTAGGCATTGGTCGTCCGTCTACTTATGCACCGACGATCCAGACGATTCAAAACAGAGAGTACGTGCGTCGTGGCGAGAGCCAAGGCGAGAATCGCGATGTGCTATACCTCAGCTGGCAGCACAGCGCAGGAAATACAACGATCAAGTCGCACAAGCAGAAGGAGCGCTACGGTGGCGATCGCGGACGGCTCGTGCCCACCGATATGGGGATTGTCGTGACCGACTTCTTGATGGAAAACTTCTCCCGTGTCGTCGACTACAACTTCACGGCCGATGTCGAGGAGCGCTTTGACAAAGTTGCCGAGGGGGAGGCTCAGTGGCAGGATCTGATCGGGACGTTTTACGATAAGTTTCACCCGATGATTGAGGAGCAGAGCCAGTCAGGCGCCAAGCGCTATACTGGCGAGCGACTCCTCGGTACCGATCCTGTCAGTGGCAAGCCGGTCATCGCTCGTATCGGACGCTACGGTCCGATGGTGCAGATAGGAGAGACTCCAGATAGTTCTCTGCCCGAGGAGGAGCGGGCGCGTCTCAAGCCTCGCTTTGCCAGTATCCCGAGTAATCTGCTCATAGAGACCATCACGCTAGAGGAGGCGCTCAAGCTATTTGACCTGCCTCGTACGGTCGGTGAGTTTGAGGGTGGCGAAGTGGTTGCCGCCGTGGGGCGCTTTGGTCCTTACCTACGACACAAAGGTGCCTTCACCTCAATCCCCAAGAGCAGCGGACTGACACCCGAGGAGATAACCCTTCAGGAAGCGATCGACCTCATCGAGGAGAAGCGTCGTAAGGATGCTGCCAGTCTGCTCAAGACCTTCCCCGAGGATCCCGACATTTCGATCCGTGACGGACGCTGGGGTGCTTACATCAAGGTGGGCAAGAAGAACTATAAGCTCACCAAGGAGCAGAAAGCTGAGCCCACGAAGCTGACATACTCCGAGGTCATCGCTATCATCGCTGAGCAAGACAAAGAGACCCCGAAGAAGGGACGCGCAAGAGCAAAGAAGGCCACTGGCACGGCTAAGAAGAAGAGTGTGACCAAGAAGACGACTACCACTACCAAGAAGACGACCAGCACTGCCAAGAAGGCTGCGCCTAAGCGTAGTGCTGCCTCTAAGTCGTGATAGCTACCTACTCTTAAAGCCATGGAGGCTTCTGTACAGCGTGTATTCCTCGAGGTAGCTTACGACGGCACCAACTACTGTGGCTGGCAGGTACAGCCTCGTGGTGTCTCGGTGCAGTCTGAGCTAGAGCGCGCCCTCTCCATACTCTTTCGCCAGCCGATACCGGTCACAGGCGCAGGGCGCACAGACGCTGGAGTACATGCCTACAGTATGATGGCGCATGCCGACTTGCCGATCCCACATCCGCCACTAGCACAGATACAGAGAGGCTTGTGTGGCATACTGCGTGGTGGCATATCCGTTCGCTCTGTTACGCCGGTCATCCCGACGGCTCACGCCCGCTTTGACGCTACCTCACGAAGGTATCACTACTACATTTCGGCGTGTAGCAACCCCTTCTGGGGCGACTACTGCTGGGAGCGACGCTCGCTCCCTGATATGGCACTGATGAATGAAGCTTGTCGCCACTTCATCGGTGAGCACGACTTCACCTCCTTTAGCAAGCTACACACGCAGACGAAGCACAATCGCTGTACCGTCTATACAGCGCATTGGGAGCAGGTTGAGATGCCTGGTCTCTGGGATGCGATGCGCTACGAAGTGTGTGCCAATCGCTTCCTCCACGGCATGGTGCGCACGATGGTGGGGACGCTCCTCGAGGTGGGCTACGGACAGCGCACGCCAGACTCTATCGCAGAGCTGATCCTGTCTGAAGACCGCACGCTAGCTGGCTCAGCAGCACCAGCTCGTGCGCTTTTCTTCGTCGAGGCAACCTATCCCGACTCGATCTACAGCACAGATCTCCAGTAAAAGCCTCGTCGACTAATACATTGATCCACTAACACCCACCAAGGGGTTGTCGTATCTGCGGCAACTCCTTTTTTATTCGACCAATCTCCAGTTTCCTCCACATGAAACTCTAGTTTCTTACCTATGAAACTGTAGTTTCACCCAAGTGGCACCACGGCTGACGCATTATAATATAATGACCTCGTCTATGCCGTGCTTGTCGCTTA
>CAMCJO010000012.1 GCA_945875135.1 uncultured Porphyromonas sp. | reverse complement strand
ATTCGAGAAAGGAGGGAATCGGACGAATTTCCCCGTAAAGATATGTAAACAGGGATTAGAGGTTAGAGTTTAGAGGTCGGAGAGATTAGAGGGCCGGGCTGACACATTATACATAGTGAGTTCACCTATGCCTCGCTTGTCGCTCATGTGTAGCTCCAGGCAGAGCGATTATAATGCGTCAGCCCCACGCATCTGGAGGGGGAGCGAATTATTCGCAAAATATTCGTACCTTTGAAGAGTTGTACGACAAGGGCTACATAAAGGCTGGTACTCATGGTATCACGCAGAGTATGCTAGGCGGGGAATTGCTTGGATCCTTCTTACTCCGAGCGGTTCTGACGCTATGCTTGTGCCTAGAGGACAAGTGCAGGCTGCACGCTGCAGTAGCTCTGTCGTAGCGGTGCCAAGATGTGGTGCTCCGAGCGACCAACAACAATCAACGATAGCAAGTTTAAAATATATAAACACATAGATCTATGAAAAAATCAATCGACAAAGCAGGACTCAAAGCTAAGCTGCACGATGGTATGACGATCATGATCGGGGGATTTCTCGCTAATGGGACTCCTGAGCGTATTGTCGACGTGCTGGTCGAGAGTGGGGTCAAGGATCTCACGATGATCGTCAACGACACCTCTTATCCTGACCGTGGCTGTGGTCGTCTCATCGCCAATAAGCAGGTCAAGCACCTGATCGTCTCGCACATCGGTACGAACCCGATGACCGCTGAGCAGATGAACAATGGTGAGCTAGAGGTCGAGTTTAGCCCTCAGGGTACACTCGCTGAGCGCATCCGCGTAGGTGGCTGCGGTCTCGGTGGCTGCCTAACGACTACGGGCCTGGGTACGATCATTGCCGAGGGCAAGAAGGTGATCAATATCAATGGCCAGGACTACCTCCTCGAGCTACCACTACGTGCCGACATGGCTTTTGTCAAGGGTACTATCGGTGACGAGACGGGTAACCTAGTCTACAAGGGTACGACGCAAAACTTCCAGCCCCTGATGGCTATGGCAGCTGACTGTGTCGTAGCTGAGATTGACGAGATCGTCCCCGTAGGGCAGATCAGCCCCGAGGCGGTACATACCTCTGGTATCTTTGTGGATTACATCTTTGAGTAAGTCGCACAGAGACTCTATATACATTCGGAGTGCTGGCGTAGGAGCTCTTGAGTAGGCTCTCCCGAAGACAGGCTCTGAGCAATCATTCACTTTAACTTTCCCCAGAAAAAATGGCAAATCCAAAATCAATGATCCGTCTACGTATGTCTAGTGCTGATGCGCACTATGGTGGCAACCTAGTAGATGGAGCTAAGATGCTACAGCTCTTTGGCGATGTGGCTACAGAGCTACTTATCATACAAGATGGCGACGAGGGTCTCTTCTGCGCCTATGACAATGTCGAGTTCCTCGCTCCAGTATATGCTGGAGACTTTATAGAGGCTGTCGGTGAGATCACCGAGGTCGGTAACTCGTCACGCAAGATGCAGTTTGAGGCACGCAAGGTGATCGTACCACGCTCCGACATCAGTGCTTCTGCAGCTGACGTGCTCGAGGAGCCTGTCGTCGTATGCCGTGCTCATGGTACTTGTGTAGTACCTAAGAAGTGCCAGCGCAAGTCTTAATCTATTCATCTCTCTAAAGCAGTAACTATCTATGGATAAACTAATCCTAACGGCAGCGATCTGCGGTGCCGAGGTAACCAAAGAGCAGAATCCCGCTGTCCCCTACACAATCGATGAGATCGTACGTGAGGCTAAGTCTGCATACGATGCTGGCGCAGCTGTCATCCACGTACACGTCCGTGAGGACGATGGTACGCCTACGCAGTCCAAGGCACGCTTTAAGGAGGCTCTGGACGCTATCTACAAGGTGATCCCTGACGTAATCATCATCCCCTCGACGGGTGGTGCGGTAGGTATGACCGCTGAGGAGCGTCTACAGCCTACAGAGCTGATGCCTGAGATGGCTACACTAGACTGCGGTACGTGCAACTTTGGCGACGATGTTTTTGAAAACACCATCCCCATGATGCGCGCCTTCGGTAAGCGTATGATCGAGAATAAGATCAAGCCTGAGTACGAGTGCTTTGAGATGGGTCACCTAGACACCATCCTACGTCTTGCTCAGAGAGGTGAGGTGCCTGGAGATCCTATGCAGTTTAACTTCGTGCTAGGCGTCTTCGGCTGTACGCCTGCTACGGCTGACAACCTCGCTTGGCTCGTTAAGAACATTCCCGCAGACGCTACCTGGACAGCTACCGGTATCGGTCGTCACGAGTTCCCACTGGCAGCTGCTGCTATCGGCATGGGCGGTCACGTACGTGTCGGCTTTGAGGATAACCTATATCTCTCTAAGGGTGTCCTCGCTAAGAGCAATGGCGAGCTAGTTGCTAAGGCTGCACGCATAGCTCATGAGCTGGGTCGTGAGATCGCTAACCCGGCTGAGGCTCGTCAGATCCTTTCGCTGGCTCCTCGCCACTAATTAAGGATATTGATTATCCCCTATTTACTAATACAATCACACAATCAATCATATCAACTTTATATGCAGAAGAAAGGAAACAAGTATGGCACGCACCGTGTCATCTCTCCTAAGGGCGTACTACCACAGCCCGCAGACAAGATCGATAACAACATGGATGAGATCTACGACAACGAGATCCTCATCGATGTACAGACGCTAAACATTGACTCAGCCAGCTTCACACAGATCGAGGAGCAGGCTGGTGGCGACAAGGCAAAGATCGCCGAGATCATGATGGACATCGTCGAGAAGCAGGGCAAGCACCGCAACCCCGTCACAGGCTCTGGTGGTATGCTACTCGGTACTGTCGAGAAGATAGGTGATGCGCTCAAGGGCAAGATAGACCTCAAGGAGGGCGACAAGATCGCTACCCTTGTATCTCTCTCACTGACACCTCTACGCATCGACAAGATCAAGGATATCCGTCCCGACATCGACCAGGTCGACATCGATGGTAAGGCTATCCTCTTCGAGAGCGGTATCTATGCTAAGATCCCCAACGATCTGCCCGAGAACCTCGCACTCTCAGCCCTAGACGTAGCTGGTGCTCCTGCTCAGGTGGCTAAGCTAGTCAAGCCAGGCGACACAGTCCTCATCATCGGTGCTGGTGGTAAGAGCGGTATGCTCTGCTGCTACGAGGCTAAGAAGCGTGCTGGTGTCACGGGTAAGGTGATCGGTATGTGCCACTCACAGCGTAGTACAGATCGTCTGAAGGCTCTCGGCTTCTGCGACTATGTCTTCTCAGGCAACGCCACACAGCCTGTACCTGTCATGGAGGAGATCGAGAAGCTTACCGATGGCAAGATGTGTGATGTCACAATCAACAATGTCAACATCACCGATACAGAGATGACCAGTATCCTCTGCACGAAGGATGATGGTGTCGTCTACTTCTTCTCTATGGCTACGAGCTTTACCAAGGCTGCTCTAGGCGCAGAGGGTGTCGGCAAGGATGTGACGATGATCGTAGGTAACGGTTACACCAAGGGTCACGCAGAGATCACACTACAGGAGCTTCGTGAGTGTGAGGCTCTACGCAAGATCTTCACTGAGCTATATGCTTAAGTGAATGGATAAGAGATTAGAGCGTATCCAAGACGCTCTAGTCTCTTACTCTTTATATATCGAAATTCAATCCCCCAAGCAATCACACACGTAATGAACGAAAGCAGAAGAAAGGAGTTCTTTCCCGAAGTATCTGACGCTGATTGGAATGATTGGCACTGGCAGGTACGTAACCGTATCGAGACGCTAGACCAGCTCAAGAAGTATATCAAACTAACTCCCGAAGAGGAGGAGGGTGTACGTGAGTCGCTCAAGACGATCCGTATGGCTATCACGCCTTACTACCTAAGCTTGATCGATCCCAATGATCCTAACGATCCTGTACGTAAGCAGTCGATCCCTACGATCAATGAGCTACACGTAAGCCCAGAGGATCAGCTAGACCCGCTGAGCGAGGATGAGGATTCACCCGTGCCAGGACTGACACACCGCTATCCTGATCGTGTGCTCTTCCTAATTACCGATATGTGCTCTATGTACTGTCGTCACTGCACGCGTCGTCGCTTTGCCGGACAGAAGGATGCAGCCTCGCCTAAGGAGCGCATCGAGAAGTGTATCGAGTACATCGAGCAGACGCCTGAGGTACGCGACGTGCTCCTCTCTGGTGGTGATGCTCTCATGGTTAGCGATAAGATGCTGGAGTATATCATACAGCGCCTGCGTGCTATCCCTCATGTAGAGATCATCCGTATCGGATCACGCACACCTGTCGTATGCCCTCAGCGTATCACGCCTGAGCTAGTACAGATGCTGAGCAAGTATCACCCTATATGGCTCAATACGCACTTTAACCACCCCAACGAGGTGACTCGCGAGAGCCGTGAGGCTTGCGAGCGTATGGCTAATGCTGGTATACCTCTAGGTAATCAGTCTGTGCTACTGCGTGGTATCAACGACTGCCCCTCGATCATGATGCACCTCGTCCATGAGTTGGTCAAGATGCGCGTACGTCCATACTATATATATGTATGTGATCTCTCGCAGGGTATCTCACACTTCCGTACGCCTGTCTCCAAGGGTATCGAGATCATCGAGGCTCTACGTGGTCATACGTCGGGTTATGCTGTACCTACCTTCGTCGTAGATGCGCCAGGTGGTGGTGGCAAGATCCCAGTCATGCCGACCTATGTGATCTCTCAGTCGCCTCACCGTGTGGTGCTACGCAACTATGAGGGAGTCATCACGACCTACACAGAGCCGATGGACTACAAGGAGGAGCCTTGTCAGTGCCCTGACTGTAAAAAAGCTCGCCACGAGGGGGTCTACGGGTTACTCACAGGCGATCAGCTCTCTATGGCTCCTGATCATCTCGACCGCAAGGAGCGTAGCCGTAAGTGGCGCGAAGCTCACAAGGGATAAGTGCCTCACGCCTTTTGATTACGTAGCTCTCCTATTAGATCAAACTATCGACTGATGCCATTTATCGCAAACATAGCTCAGCTCAAGAGTCTCGCTATCGTAGGGACCGCTAAGAATGTGGGTAAGACGGAAAGTCTTAACTACATCCTCGGTGCGCTACGAGAGCGCCACCCAGAGTTGCAGCTAGCGTTGACGTCAATTGGCATCGATGGAGAGCTACGTGATCAGGTGACACAGACAGACAAGCCAGAGATAACTCTGCACAATGGGATGCGCTTTGTGACGGCTGAGAACTTCTTTCGCAAGAAGCTCTTACCAGCCGAGATATTTGACATTGATCGCATCTACTCCTCCTCGATCGGGCGGCTTATATATGCACGAGCACGAGGCATCGGCAAGACGCTCATAGCGGGTCCCCCCTCGACGGGAGGTCTGCGTCGTGTAGTCGCCAGGATGAGTCAGGAGGGCGTTGATCTGACACTCATCGATGGAGCGCTCTCGCGTCTCTCGCTAGCATCTCCCTCGGTAGCCGAGGGCATGGTGCTCGCCACGGGTAGTGCTTACTCGGCTCAACCTGAGCAGCTGATCAAGCGCATGCGTGAGCTGATGCGTCTGATCCGTCTGCCACAGCTGGCCGACAGGGAGCTTGCTGAGCAGCTCGCAGAGGTGGACAAGGGAGTGCGTCTCCTAACAACTGAGGGGGCTATCGTAGATCCAGGCTTTGCCTCGGCGCTTACCCCCGACATGTGGCGTGACACGACTTGGCTGGCTGAGGGCGATATGCTCTACGTGCCAGGCGTGGTCAGCGACAAGCTGCTGAATCAGTTACGGCTCATCAAGCGGCACCGACAGCTTGTGGTCAAAGACTTTACTCGTATCTTTGCATCGGGACAAGCTGTACAGAGTTATCTAGCTACTGGCAGGGAGATAAAGACTCTATATAGTAGTAAGCTTATGGCGGTCACCTTCAACCCGCTAGCCCCCTCAGGCTATCGGCTAGATAGTGAACGCATGTGTGAGCGTCTATCCGAAGCTCTGGCGGTACCTGTATATGATGTCAGAAGGCTATGAGAGACCTACGTAGTTGTATAGACCAAATAAGCGGACTGCGCTATGTCGTGGAGGAGATGCACTTCAACTCTTCTCCAGGACGTATGGCTATGCTGGCTACGCCCTGGAGTAGCGAGGTGGAGACTATCGAGCAGCGACTGGATGAGGTGGCCCGCTACATAGACTACCTCTCTGACCATGAGAAGCAGAAAGGCATGCAAGAGGTGGCGATACATCTCTGCGAACTGATGAATGTCTCGGGCTCTATCGAGACGATCAGACAGACACAGGTCATCTGTAGCGACATCGACCTCTTTGAGATCAAGCGACTCGCCCTCATCGAGGAGAAGGTGCGTCGCCTCGCCGAGCAGTATCATCTAGAGATCCTACAGTGCCACACACTCACTGAGGTCGTGGATATACTAGACATCGACGGGGAGCGATTACCGAGCTTCTACATTAGCGATAGCTACAGTGCTGTGCTGCGCTCGCTACGCAAGCAGATGGAGCGCACCTCTGAGGAGACCGAGCGAGACGAGCTAGCCGTCCAATGCGCTATCGAAGAGGATCGCGTACGGAAGCGGCTCACTGAGGCTTTGCACCCTTACGCTGACCAGATAGAGGAGGCTCTAGAGGCTTTGGCACAGATAGACAAGCTCCACGCCATCGCTCAGTGGGCTTTGGCACAAGGCTGCTGCCGTCCTAAGCCTATACGCTCTGGCGAGAGCTCGCTGACAGACCTGACACACCCTGAGGTTGCTCATCACCTAGCTGAGCGACAGGACAAGTTTCAGCCAGTGACGATCTCCTACACCGATCAGCCTACGCTCATCACAGGAGCTAATATGGCAGGCAAGAGCGTCCTGCTCGCTTCCATAGGACTGGCGCAGTGCCTCCTGCAGTTTGGTTGTTATGTGACGGCACGGGAGGCTCAGCTGGTACCAGTCGATGAGGTGATCTTCTCCATCGGAGACGATCAAGATATCAAGTCGGGGCTCTCTTCCTATGGTGCTGAGATGCTACGTCTGAACCGAATCATCGAGTCGGTCAAGGAGGGTAAGCAGGTCTTAGCACTCATTGATGAGCCCGCACGCACGACCAATCCCGAGGAGGGACACGCTCTGGTGAGTGCCCTCGTACAGCTCTTCGCTCAGTATGCTGTACGAGCTATCATCACGACACATTACAGCGGCATCATGGGGCGATGCCACAGATGGAGAGTACGCGGCTTCGTGGAGGAGCGTCTACGCAAGCCACTCGAGATCAACCAGCTCAATCGTTGTATCGACTACTCTCTCATAGAGGATACCCAGACCGATGCGCCTCACGAGGCTCTGCGCATAGCAGAGATACTAGGCATGGACAGGGAGCTATTAGATTTATGCGAAAAGAACTTAGCAACAAAGAATGAAGACAAGTAAAGTAGGTATAGACTTTGCCAAAGTGGACAAAGCACGCAACGCCGCCGGCGCTATCGCCGAGGAGGTGCAGAGCTTTGTTGACCGCTATACGACTGTTACGGTCGAGCGCACGCTCTGTCGCTTCGTCGGGATTGACGGAGTAGACGAGCATGATGTGCCTCTGCCCAACGTCGTCGTGACACATCTCAAGGAGCAGGAGGCTCTCTCAGACGGAGTCTTCTTTTACCTTGCCAACGCAATGCTGGCTACGGGTATGGATCCACAGCAGCTCGCTGAGGGGGTAGCTCGTGACGAGATCAACTTAACACACTATCCGGCACGCAAACCTGAGGAGATAGCTGACGTACTAGAGCCTTACATCCTCAAGGGTATGCAGCGCATCGTCGATCATAGAGAGCGCCGTGAGAACTACCTCAAGACGATCGGTGAGGGTCCTAAGCCTTACCTCTATGTGATCGTCGCTACGGGTAACATCTACGAGGACGTGATCCAGGCGCAGGCTGCAGCACGACAGGGCGCCGACATTATCGCTGTGATCCGTACTACGGGACAGAGCTTGATCGACTACGTACCTTACGGTGCTACGACCGAGGGCTTCGGTGGTACCTATGCGACACAGGAGAACTTCCGCATTATGCGCAAGGCGCTGGACGAGGTAAGCGAGGAGCGTGGCAAGTATGTACGTCTCTGTAACTACTGCTCGGGTCTCTGTATGCCAGAGATCGCTATCATGGGCGCTTTCGAGGGACTAGACGTCATGCTCAACGATGCCCTCTACGGTATCCTCTTCCGCGATATCAATATGCAGCGCACGATCATCGACCAGTACACGAGTCGTGTGATCAATGGCTTTGCCGGCGTCATCATCAATACGGGTGAGGACAACTACCTCACGACGGCTGACGCTATCGAGCAGGCGCACACGGTGCTAGCGTCTGACTTTATCAATGAGCAGTTTGCTCTACGAGCTGCGCTCCCTGAGGAGCAGATGGGTCTAGGACACGCCTTCGAGATGGATCCGATGACCGAAAACGGCTTCCTCTTCGAGCTGGCGCAGGCTCAGATGACCCGTGAGATCTTCCCCAAGGCTCCACTCAAATATATGCCTCCTACGAAGTTTATGACCGGAAACATCTTCCGTGGTCACATACAGGATGCACTCTTTAATATAATAGGTATCTGGACGCATCAGGGACTACAGCTCCTCGGTATGCCGACAGAGGCTATCCATACGCCTTTCATGAGCGACCGCTTCCTCTCGATCGAGAATGCGCGCTACATCTTCAACAATATGCGCTCCATCGGTGACGAGGTTGAGTTTAAGGAGGGTGGTATCATCCAGAGCCGTGCTCGTGAGGTGCTAGACAAGACGCTAGACCTGCTCGAGGAGATCAAGGGCGAGGGACTCTTTACCGCGCTCTCTAAGGGTATCTTTGCAGATATCAAGCGTCCTCTCGATGGAGGACGTGGGTTGGACGGCGTCAAGCCAAAGAGCGAGTGCTACTACAACCCAACACTAGAACTAATGAAGAACCGTAAGATACAAGGCAAGCTATGAGTGGAGGACTATATTCAATGGAGTCGAAGGACTTTGACCGTACCCTCGACCTTTCGCAAGTAAAGCCTTACGGAGACACCATGAACGATGGTAAGGTACAGCTGAGCTTCACGCTGCCTGTACCTAAAGGGGCTGAGGCCGAGGAGGCTGCTAAGCTTCTACTCAAGGAGATGGGACTACAAAACCCGATGGTTGTCTTCTCTGAGGAGCTGACCAAGGGCTTTACCTTCTTCAATTGTTATGGTAGTTGTACCCATACGGTTGACTACTCCAACATTTACGTGCCCAAGGTCGAGTCGACCACCTGGAGCATGGAGGAGACCGACGAGTTCATCCGCACACACATCGGACGCAAGCTGGTGGTGCTAGGAGCTAGCACGGGAACCGATGCGCACACGGTAGGTATCGATGCAATCATGAATATGAAGGGCTTCGCAGGTCACTACGGCCTAGAGCGCTATGATATGATCGACGCTTACAACCTCGGTAGTCAGGTGCCCAACGAAGAGCTCATCGCCAAGGGTATCGAGATGCATGCCGATGCCCTGCTCATCTCCCAGACGGTCACGCAGAAGGATGTACACATCAAGAACATGACCGAGTTCATCGAGCTCATCGAGGCTGAGGGGCTACGTGACAAGATGATCGTCATCTGTGGCGGTCCACGTATCTCGCACGAGCTGGCCAAGGAGCTAGGCTTTGATGCAGGCTTTGGTGCTAACACCTTTGCCGACGATGTGGCTTCGTTCATCTGTCAGGAGATCGTGCGCCGCAAAGAGGCTGCGGGTAAGTAATGCCCCGCTCGGCTCCACAAAGTAAGAAGTAATATAAATCAAGGTATAATACGATATGGAACTAGACAAGAATCAAGTCAGAGAGGTTATCGCCAAGCGCGTAGCCCTAGAACTAAAGGATGGCGATGTCGTCAACCTCGGCATCGGTCTACCCACGATGGTACCCAACTATCTCAAGCCAGACGTACATGTGATGCTACAGTCTGAGAATGGTATGATCGGTATGGGTGGTGCTCCTGCAGCAGGCGAGGAGGATCCCCTTTGGATCAATGCTGGTGGTGGTGCTATCACCGCTGTGCCAGAGGCTGCCACCTTCGACAGTGCTACCTCCTTCGGGATCATCCGTGGGGGGCACGTGGATGTCAGCATCCTCGGCGCACTACAGGTCGATGAGGCTGGTGACCTAGCTAACTGGATTATCCCTGGCAAGCTCGCCCCCGGTATGGGTGGTGCTATGGATCTGCTCGTAGGTACACGCAAGGTGATCCTTGCTATGACCCACACCGCAAAGGGCAAGGCTAAGATCCTCAAGAAGTGTACTCTGCCACTCACAGCAGCTGGTCAGGTAGACCTCATCATCACCGAGCTATGCGTCATCGAGGTACGCAAGGGTCAGGGACTCTACGTCACAGAGATCCGTGACGGCGTCACACGTGAGGAGATAGAGGCAGCCACAGAGGCTACGCTACACTACGTGGACGATGTCAAGCCCATGCGTCAGTAGTCTTACGACACTACCCTTAGAGCCTGCCGTCTTCGGGCGGCGGGCCTTATCAAGCAACAACACACTATTATAGACAATCATATTTCAAACTATGGACTTTAGTAAGACCCCACAAGAGGAGCTATTCTTGCAGATGATCAGAGAGTTTGCAGAGAAAGAGGTCAAGCCTCTCGCTGCAGAGATCGATGAGCAGGAGCGCTTCCCCATTGAGACTGTTCAGAAGATGAGCAAGCTGGGCATCATGGGTATCCCCATTCCCAAGGAGTACGGAGGCGCAGGCTCTACCGTACAGATCTACACGATGGCTGTCGAGGAGCTCAGCCGTGTCTGTGCTACCACAGGCGTTGTCGTCTCTGCTCACACATCACTATGCTGTGATCCTATCATGAGCTTTGGTACTGAGGAGCAGAAGCAGCACTACCTCCCTAAGCTAGCTTCAGGTGAGTGGATCGGTGCATTCGGTCTCACGGAGCCCAATGCTGGTACAGACGCTTCTGCACAGCAGACCTTTGCTGTCGAGGAGGAGGAGTGCTACATACTCAATGGTAATAAGATCTTTATCACCAATGCTGAGTACGCTCACGTCTATATCATCTTTGCCATGACGGACAAGAGCAAGGGCAACAAGGGCATCTCTGCCTTTATCGTTGAGAAGGACGACCCTGGCTTTTCTGTCGGTAAGCATGAGCTCAAGCTCGGTATCCGTGGCTCTGCTACGTGCGAGCTGATTATGGAGAACTGCCGCATCCCCAAGGATCGTCTACTAGGCAAGGTGGGCGGTGGCTTCAAGGTAGCTATGCACACCCTTGATGGCGGACGTATCGGTATCGCAGCTCAGGCACTCGGCATCGCTCGTGGTGCTATGGACGAGACTGTCAAGTACACCAAGGAGCGCAAGCAGTTTGGTCGCAGCATCGCTAAGTTCCAGAACACACAGTTCCAGCTAGCTGACCTGCAGACGCGTATTGACTGCTCTAGCCTGCTCGTACGTCGTGCAGCGTGGTGCAAGGACAATGGTCTCCCCTACAACCTAGAGGCTGCAGAGGCTAAGCTCTTCTGCGCTGAGACCGCTATGGATATGACGACAAAGGCTGTACAGTTCCACGGTGGCTACGGCTACACCCGTGAGTATCCTGTAGAGCGCATGATGCGTGATGCTAAGATTACCGAGATCTACGAGGGTACCAGCGAGGTACAGCGTATGGTTATCGCAGCGCACCTACTCAAGTAATGACCCCTTAGGACACTTATTAGACATATGAAGATTATAGTATGTATCAAGCAGGTACCCGATACCACTGAGATCAAGCTCGACCCCGTCAAGGGCACTCTGATCCGTGATGGCGTACCCAGCATTATGAACCCCGACGATAAGGGGGCACTCGAGCAGGCTCTGCTTCTCAAGGATCAGTATGGCGCTGAGGTCAGCGTGATCACCATGGGTCCGCCTCAGGCTACCGCTATCATCCGTGAGGCTTTTGCTATGGGCTGTGACAAGGGTTACCTCATCACCGACCGCCGCTTCGGAGGTGCTGATACCCTCGCTACCAGCTATACCATCTCACAGGCACTCAAGACGATCGACTACGACATCGTCCTCGCAGGTCGCCAGGCTATCGATGGTGATACAGCACAGGTAGGCCCTCAGATCGCTGAGCAGCTAGACCTGCCTCAGATCACCTACGTAGAGTATGTAGACTATGATGGCAAGAAGACTCTGACCGTCATGCGCAATGTCGAGGAGGGTCACGAGACCCTAGAGGTCGAGACTCCCTGTATGCTCACCTTCCTAGCATCTGCTTACGAGCCTCGCTATATGAACGTCAGCGATATCATGACCGCCTTCGACAAGGAGATCACCACGCTGACGGCTGACAGCTTCCCCGTCGAGGAGGAGCGTCTAGGACTCAAGGGCTCTCCCACGCGTGTTAAGAAGTCCTTTACCAAGGGTGCCAAGGCTATGGGCACACTCTACGAGGAGCTGACACCTGAGGAGGCTGCTGATTTGATTATCGAGAAACTTAAAGAGAAATTCATCATCTGATATGGATAAGACACAGTATAAAGGAATTCTAGTCTTCGCTGAGCAACGCGAAGGCGTCATCCAGAATGTAGCCTTTGAGCTCATCGGCAAGGCACGTGAGCTAGCCGATCAGATCAACGAGCAGGTCACCGCCATCCTATGTGGCTATCAGGTCAAGGGACTAGCAGACCAGCTCATCCATGCAGGTGCTGATCGTGTACTAGTCGTCGATGATCCCAATCTCAAAGATTATATCACCGAGCAGTACGCACAGGCTGTCTATCACCTCATCACCGTTTACAAGCCTGAGATCGTCCTCTTTGGTGCTACCACCATCGGGCGTGACCTGGCTCCACGTCTCTCTGCTCGTCTACACACAGGACTCACGGCAGACTGTACGTCGCTAGAGATCGGTGAGGACCGCAACCTCATGATGACCCGTCCCGCCTTCGGTGGTAACCTTATGGCGACCATCGTCTGCGATCAGAATAGACCTCAGATGTCTACCGTACGCCCAGGCGTCATGCGTCGCAAGGCTGACGATAAGACACGCACCGGCGAGGTCGAGGAGGTCAAGGTACCCTTTGACGAGCGTCGCTTTAAGGTACGCCTCGTCAGCAAGAAGCACGAGACCAAGAACATGGTCGACATCACCGAGGCTAGCGTACTCGTATCTGGTGGACGTGGTGTAGGTACCGACGGTGGCTTTGACAAGCTCAAGGCTCTAGCACAGACCATCAAGGCTGAGGTATCCTCTTCACGTGCTATGGTCGATGCTGGTATCATCGGGCATGAGAGACAGGTCGGACAGACCGGTAAGACCGTACGTCCTGACATCTACTTCGCATGCGGTATCTCTGGAGCTATCCAGCACCTCGCTGGTATGGAGGAGTCGGAGTACATCATTGCCATCAACAAGGATAAGTTTGCTCCCATCTTCCAGGTAGCCGATCTCGGTATCGTAGGCGACCTGCACAAGGTGCTGCCCGTCCTCACCGAGCGTCTCAAGACGCTTCAAGCTAATAAGAAGTAAACACTCCACACTGTCATGACAGACTTCCAGACCATACATTATAGTGTCAGTGCCAATGGGCAGATCGGTACCCTAACGATCGATCGCCCCGAAGCACTCAACGCACTCTCTACGCAGGTACTCAGTGAGCTAGAGATCGTCATCGATCAGATAGCTCAGGAGCGCACCGTGCACGTCCTCGTCATCACAGGAGCCGGACGCTCCTTCGTTGCGGGGGCTGACATAGCCGAGATGGCAGAGCTAACGCCCCAGGAGGCACTCGCCTTCGGAGAGCGTGGCGCTCGTGTCTTTCGCAAGGTAGAGCTGCTCTACTGCCCCGTCATAGCTGCCGTCAACGGTTTTGCACTCGGTGGTGGCTGCGAGCTATCCCTAGCGTGCGACCTACGCATCGCCAGTGACAAGGCTAAGTTTGGTCAGCCCGAAGTCGGTCTAGGCATCCCCCCAGGCTTCAGTGGCACACAGCGTCTACCCCGTCTCATCGGGGCAGGCGCCGCCAAGGAGCTCATCTACACCGCACGTGTCATCAAGGCAGACGAGGCACTCACTCTAGGACTGGTCAACCGTGTCGTAGAGCCTGACGCGCTCATGCCCACCGTGACCGAGCTGGCTGAGGAGATAGCGAGTAAGTCGCCACACGCTGTAGCGATCTCTAAGCGCGCTATCAATAGGGGGCTGCAGAGTGATATCGATACAGGCATTGCCATTGAGAACGATCTCTTTAGCAACGCTTTCGCACATCCCGAGCAACGCGAGGGTATGTCCGCTTTCCTAGAGAAGCGCAAACCACAATTCTAAAACTTACTAGAGCGTGTCGCACTCCTGTGGCTCGCTCTATTTCAAACCAATAACTCTATGAAAATAGTCGTATTAGGCAATGGCACCATGGGTGCAGGCATCGTGCAGACGATGGCGCAGAAGGGTCTCGCCGTCACGATGAAAGGACGTAGCAACGAGTCGCTAGACCGTGCTATGCAACGTATGAACAAAGGGCTTAACCGCCTCGTCGAGAAGGGCAAGATGACCGCCGACGATCTCAAGCAGATCATCGGACGCATCACCGTCACGACCGACTACGCCGACATCGCTCAAGCTGATCTAGTCATCGAGGCTATCTCTGAGGAGATGGAGGTCAAGAAGGAGATCCTTCGTGAGATCGATGGTATCGTACAGCCCTCAGCAATCTTTGCTACAAACACCTCTTCGCTCAGCATCACCGAGCTAGCCAGCGTCACCAAGCGTCCTGAGCAGGTCATCGGTATGCACTTCTTCAACCCCGTACCTGTCATGAAGCTCGTCGAGGTCATCAGCGGTCAGTGCACCTCTGAGCAGACACTCCAGACGACCCTCACGCTCTGTGAGCAGCTCGGCAAGACAGCCGTCAGAGTAAGCGAGGCTCCAGGCTTTGTAGTCAATCGTATCCTCATCCCGATGATCAACGAGGCTATCGGTGAGTATGCCGATGGCGTCGCTACCGTCGAGGAGATCGATACCGCTATGCAGCTCGGTGCTAATCACCCCATGGGACCACTCGCACTGGGCGACTTCATCGGTCTAGACGTCTGCCTAGCCATCATGGAGGTGCTCAACAACGAGTACGCCGATCCCAAGTACCGTCCACACCCCTTGCTCCGCAAGATGGTACGTGCTGGACAGCTCGGACGCAAGAGTGGCAAGGGCTTCTACGACTATTCCAAGAAGTAGTATCCCCCCCCCTTTGAGGTCGCTCTAGGGTATCAACCATAGAGCTAAAACAACATCATCAACGAGGGAGTATCACACAAGTTGTGGTACTCCCTCTTAGTTTTATAGAAAGAGACTGTCGCCTTTTGCGACAGTCTCAGCTTGTCGTTAGTGAGCGACTATGAGA
>CAMCJO010000011.1 GCA_945875135.1 uncultured Porphyromonas sp. | reverse complement strand
CTGACAGCCTCCGATCGCTCTGTGGTGCGGGCTGACACACTGACTGTCGAGGCGGCTAATGCGTTGCTCTCTGACAGCGCTGAGTGCTACCTACAGGTAACCGATCGACTCTCCTATACACTCTGCAACGACTCCAAGCTAGGACTTACCCAACAGCCGAAGCGCATAGTGAAAGCGGAGGTCCTAGACTCAGCAACATTGAAGACACTAGATGGGAAGCGTTAAACTTCTCTCTCACTCCCCTATCTGATACAGACAAGATCTATGAAACACTTTAATATCATAAAGCTATGACAACACCCCCTCCCTACAATCCCTCTGACTATACGACACCACAAGGGCAAACCTATATGGCCACTCCTATGGTGAGCAAGGTGATGCGCAAGACCTTCGGCTGGATGACTATGTGCCTGCTGATCACTGCGCTGACCGCTATGGGAGTCGTCAACTCAGGACTCTTCTACCAGATAGCTTCATCGGGAGCTATGTGGCTACTCATCATCGCGGAGCTAGTCGTGGTCTTCGTCCTCTCAGCGCGCATCCACAAGATGAGCGTGACGACGGCTACCATTATGCTGATTGTCTACTCGGCACTCAACGGCGCGACGCTCTCTGTCATCTTTGTAGTATATAGTCTCGGTTCGATTGCGAAGACCTTCTTTATAACCACCGGCATGTTTGGCGTGATGGCACTCGTGGGGGCTACCACCAAGCGGGATCTATCTAAGATGGGCTCTATTCTATTCATGGCGCTGATAGGTCTCATCATTGCTTCGCTGGTCAATCTCTTCCTTCGCTCGAGTGGTCTGGACTGGATCATTAGCCTCATCGGCGTGGTACTCTTCACCGCTCTGACCGCTTATGACGTGCAGCGTGTGAAGCGTCTAGCTACTGAGACAGACCTCTATGACGATACGCAGGTGGGACGGCTGGCGGTCATCAGTGCCTTGTCTCTCTATCTAGACTTTATCAACCTATTCCTATACCTCTTGAGGTTCTTCGGACGTAACGACTGATAGCCCCTCTACTACAGATCTATGCCTCGAGCATCTCTCTGGAGTCCAGTACTCCTATTACTTTTCGGCCTCCTCCCCTATACTGCGGTACGGGGGCAGGAGGCTCATACTTTTGGCTTCCTGCTACAGCCCCCCTCGGCACAGTCGCTCGCTATGGGCGGCAAGGTGATCTCCTATATAGATGCGAACCCAGGGCTAGCTCTAGACAACCCCGCACTCTATGGCCACGAGGTGGCGGGACGAATGTTTCTCTCCTACTTTAACTACATGCGTGGCACGCATAGTGCCAATGCGCTCTACGGACTACCAGTCGGCGAACGGGGTGCCTGGGCAGTCGCTCTGCGCAGTACTTATTACGGTAAGATGCAGGGATATGATACGAAGGGGGTGGCGACGGCTCCTTTTCAGGCAATGGAGATGGCACTCTCGGGGCTGTACAGCTACGACCTGACCGACAGACTGCGTGGTGGCTTGGCACTCAAGATGCTCTACGGGCAGATCGAGCATTACTCTGCTTTTGCCCTCGTAGCCGACGCAGGGCTGAGCTACTACCGCTCCGACTGGGGCACCTCGCTAGGTATGACCATCTCTAATGTGGGCGGTATGCTCAAGAGCTACGGCCTCTCGCGTCGTATGCCGCAGTGGGACGTGCGTCTCGGTATGTCGCAGCGACTGGCGCATGCTCCGATACGCTTTCACCTCACGATACAGGGGCTGACTCCTTATAATATACAGACATGGGGCGCAGGACGGTCGACGGGTATACGTGTGGCGAGTCACTTAGCGGGTGGCGTGGAGTTTGTCCCGTCTGAGCAGTTTTGGGTAGGCATCGGGTACAATGCGAAGCAAGCGGTGGACCTCTCAGAGCGAGGAGCTAAGAGCCTGAGTGGCCTGTCGGCTGGTGTGGGCTTTAACCAGAGGCACTACCGCCTAGCACTCGGAGCAACCTATTACACTCCACAGATGTTGGGGCTGATGTTTTCCTTCTCCACAACCTTTGGCAATGACAAGTATGTCTACTAAGCAGATACAGATAGCGATCGATGGTTACAGTGCCTGTGGCAAGAGTACGCTGGCGCGTGCACTCGCCAAGGATCTGGGCTACACCTACGTGGATAGCGGTGCGATGTATCGTGCCGTGGCGCTCTTTGCGATGCGCCGTGGGCTATGGGATGGTGAGCACTTTGACCTAGACAAGCTACGTCAGGAGCTAGAGGGTGTGCAGGTGACCTTCGACCCTAATACGGGACACACGCTCCTCAATGGTGAGGATGTCGAGTCTGAGATCCGCACGCTAGAGGTGTCTCGTCCGGCTAGTGTCGTGGCGAGCTATGACTTCGTACGTACGCTGCTTGTGGCTCAGCAGCAGCGTCTGGGCGAGGCGGGCGGTATCGTGATGGATGGTCGAGATATAGGGACGGTGGTCTTCCCAGAGGCTGAGCTCAAGATCTTTCTCACAGCAACGCCAGAGGTGCGTGCGCAGCGTCGCTACGATGAGTTGCGTGGCAAAGGCGATCAGACAACAACGATGGAGATGGTCTCGGCCGACCTAAAGGACCGCGACTATCGGGACTCACACAGAGCGATCAATCCGCTCCGCCAAGCTGAGGATGCGGTCGTCATAGATAACAGTGTACTCTCTATAGATGAGCAGGCTGCCATGGCGCTAGCTCTAGCACGACAGAGGGAACAGAAGTAGATAAGGGTGAAGGCGAATAATCAGATAGGGCGTGTCGAGATAGACCCCGAGTCAGGCTTCTGCTTTGGTGTCATCAAGGCGGTCTCTCGTGCGGAGGAGATCTTGCGCCAAGAGCATGGCGAGCCTCTCTACTGTCTCGGAGACATCGTCCACAACCGTGCTCAGGTAGATCGGCTGGAGTCTCTCGGCATGCGGACGATAGACCACAAGCAGTTTAGCCGTCTGAGCAATGCACGGGTACTATACCGAGCTCATGGTGAGCCTCCCGCCTCTTACACTTACGCAGCAAAGCATGGCATAGAGGTGGTCGACGCGACTTGCCCCGTCGTGCTGAGACTACAGCAGAAGGTGAGGCAAGCGTATCTCCAGCATGCGGAGGATGATACGCAGATCGTCATCTTTGGCAAGCCTGGACATGCAGAGGTTAATGGACTGGTCGGGCAGACCGATGGCAAGGCGATTGTGGTGCGAGAGCCTAAGGACTTAGACTTGATCGACTTCTCTCGCTCTGTCGAGCTCTTTTCGCAGACCACCATGCAGGAGGATCAGCTCGAGGAGATGCTTTCGCTCATCAAGAGCCGTCTGAGTGGTACTGCAACGCTTATTTATCACAACACCATCTGCCAGCAGGTGGCGCGTCGCATTCCCAATATCCGAGAGTTTGCCAAGAGTCACGATCGCATCTTCTTTGTCTCCGATCAGAAGAGCTCCAACGGGCGTGTCCTCTACCAAAACTGCCTCGAGGTCAATCCGAATACGACCTTTATCACCTATCCCTCCGAACTGACTTACGACTTAGTCCCCTCACACGAGGAGTCTATCGGCGTGTGCGGAGCCACCAGCACCTCGCGAGAGCAACTGCAAGAGATCGCCAAGATCATCGAGCACTGGATGCAACAAAGACACATCTCTGCGACTGCAGAGCCTTAACTAACTACTTAACACTATTATAATATGACTAACCGACCAAATACATCCCTAGACTCTCTATATACGCTACTCAGTAAGCGACGTAGCCAATACCAAATATCTGCTGAGTGGGTCGCCCCTCAGGAGCAGGTCGAGGAGCTGATCCAGCAAATACTGCAGAAGGCTCCATCCGCCTTCAATTCGCAGCCTGTACGCGTTGTGCTACTGACGGGAGAAAAGCATCTAGCGCATTGGCAACTCATCGAGGATGCGCTCATCGCCATCATCGGTAAGGAGCGCTACGAGGAGCAGACAGCACCCAAGCTCAACTCGGCCTTCCGCAGTGGTATTGCGACCTTGCTCTTCTTTGACGACACCACGGTTACCAAAGGACTACAAGAGCAGATGCCCCTCTATGCAGACAACTTCGCCCGCTGGGCTCATGAGGTGCAAGGCAGCCACCAGCTCCTCGCCTGGCTAGGGCTCTCTCAGCTAGGCTTCGGCTGTAATCTGCAACACTACACGGGTATGGTGGATGACAAGATCAAGGCACTCGCTGGGGTTCCCGCCGAGTGGAACCTAGTCGCTCAGATGCCTTTTGGCAAACTGCCAGCAGACAATACACTAGCACCTCATGAGAAGCGTCCTATTGACGAACTCTTTAAGGTGCTCTAACGCTCCCATCATCAACAAACTAGAGGACTATTGAGATATGACAAGACCCTTTTCTAAAGCATGGTGTAGTCTCCCGTACTCACGACTGTCGAGACCCTGGAGGCATCTCTTTAGTCCTCTAGTTATTCTATTGGTCTGTGCGCTCCACCTTGTATCCTGTCAGAGTGGTCAGGTGCAGATTGAGATCGACAGCGATAAGGCGGACAACACGGGCTACACAGCGCTCCTCTACACGCTACAGAGTGGCGGAGCTCAGATTGACACGCTCACCTTTACCAAGGTCGGGGAGGCTTTTTCCTACTCCTTCGATCGGGACTCTATCTATGAGGCGTACCTCGTCGTAGGCTCCTTCGAGCAGTATTACCCGCTAGACTTGCAGAGCCAGAGCAAGGTGCGCTTTCACCTAGAGGTCGCTTCACCGCACAATTGCTACGACCTGGACGAAGCTAAGAGGACGGGCTACAAAGCTTTCCTAAAGAAAGCGACCCCGCTCCTACGTACCTACGACAAGGCGGTTGCAGACAACGATTTCGACAACGCTAATAAAGAGGCAAAGCTGGTGATGCAGGAGTTCATCGCCTTTGCGTCAAACCTCAAGGAGAAGGAGCTGAAACGCTATGCGGGACAGATGGACTGGGCACTAGAGATCATGTCTCTCTACGAAGACGGCTTGTCGCAGTTTCGTCTAGCACTCATTGATGGCAAGATAGACTCAGCACTCTTTACACCTGAGATCTATCAGTTTGTCGTCACCCCCACGTCCACTGTACAAAAGGGCTACCCCACCCTAAGAGCTATCAATAAGAGCGATACCATCACATGGCAAGCCTCTAGCTACCCACAGGGACGCATCCTCTACGGTGCAGATATCGAGTGGCGAAGGGTGCGCGTACCACAAGGCTCTCAGCAGTCGATCACACTGATCCTCCCGCTCGGGAGCGTGGACTCGCTAGCTCAGATAGCCAATCGCCTAGGCGCGTACAACTATATCATCGATGCGCCTGAGCCTCTTCGCGTGCAGCTCTACAGATCTTTAGCTCCAGACAGACAGGCTGGCGTGATGCACTACCGTACCGACAGTAACCACACGCTAGTCGTGGACTCTATCTCTTATTTCCAATACAATGAGTAAGCTCGTCAAGACCTATTCTTCAGCCCTAGTCAGCCTCGATGCGCTCCTCGTCACTGTGGAGCTCAGCGTCTCCAAGGGATTTAACATCAGTATGGTAGGACTGCCCGATGCCGCCGTACGAGAGTCGCTCTCGCGTGTCTACACCGCCTGTCACTCCTGCGATGCGCACCCTAAGAGCTACAATACAGTTATCAACCTAAGCCCAGGCGATGTGCGCAAGGAGGGGACAGTCTTTGACCTCCCGATTGCCGTGGCACTTCTTGCTGCCAATGAGATCATTCCCGATGAGCCTCTGGCAGACTTTGTGATGGCTGGCGAACTATCTCTCGACGGCACCTTACAACCTGTCAAAGGAATCCTCCCGATGGCCATCATGGCGCGAGAGCAAAAGTTCAAAGGAGTCATCGTACCAAAAGAAAACGCCCGCGAAGCTGCCGTCGTCAACGACCTAGAGGTCTACGGTGTCGAGTCGCTCAGAGAGGTCATAGACTTCCTCGCAGGCAGAGCCAAGCTAGAGCCGACGGTGGTCAACACCCGCGAGGAGTTTGCCCAGCAACAGTGCGTCTCTTCGGTAGACTTCAGCGAGGTCAAGGGGCAGCCCGCCCTGGTCCGAGCCATGGAGGTCGCCGCCGCAGGTGGACACAACATTATTATGATCGGTTCCCCTGGATCGGGTAAGTCAATGGTCGCCAAGCGTCTCCCCACGATCCTACCGCCGCTCACCCTCCACGAAGCTCTCGAAACGACCAAGATATACTCCGTAGCGGGCGCGCTCAAGGGTGACGTATCCCTGATGAAGAGCCGCCCCTTCCGTTCGCCGCACCACACCATCTCCAATGTAGCGCTTGTGGGAGGCGGTACGACCCCACGTCCAGGCGAAGTGAGCTTGGCACACAACGGGGTGCTCTTCCTAGACGAGCTGGCCGAGTTCAATCGTGTAGCCCTCGAGCTGCTACGTCAGCCACTCGAAGACCGCACCATCACCATCTCTCGTGCCAAAGCAACCTTCAGCTATCCCGCCTCCTTCATGCTGGTAGCTGCGATGAACCCTTGTCCTTGTGGTTACTATAACGATCCCAACCGTGAGTGTACCTGCCCTCCTGGTGCACCCGCTAAGTATTTGCAAAAGCTCTCCGGGCCTCTCTTAGACCGTATAGACATACAGATCGAGACCCGTCCCGTAGACTTCGACTCGCTCTCCGATCGCCGTCCCTCCGAGAGCAGTGCTGCGATCCGCGAGCGGGTCATCAAGGCGAGAGAGATACAGCTCCAGCGCTTTGCCCCCTACCCAGGCATCCATTGCAATGCACAGATGACGCCACGATTGATGAAGCAGTTCGCCTATGTCGAGGGCGACGCTATGAAGATTCTGCGTCAGGCGATGATACAGCGCGACCTCTCTGCGAGAGCTTACGACCGCATCCTCAAAGTGGCTCGCACCATTGCCGACCTCGACGGCTCTGAGCAGATCTCGCTCAAGCATATCAGCGAGGCGATCAACTACCGCAACCTCGACCGCTCCTCCTGGGGCATCGTATCGGTCTAACAATAAGTAATACAATAAACAGCCTTCCTCTGCCGTTAGTTCAGTAAATCAATAGACTCTATGAAACTTCGCAATCTACGCATAACCGCCCTCCTACTCCTAGCCTTGGGGTCGCTAGCATCTCACCTCACAGCACAAGAGGTGAGCCAAGACAGACGCTTCAATCCAGTCCTCACCTCAGTACCCTCGCTCAATATCAACCCGAGTGCCCGTGCTGCAGGTCTAGCCGATATGGGTGTCTCGACCACGCCTGACGTACAGTCTCAGTACTTCAACCCCGCTAAGTACGCTTTCCTCAGTAGCAAGGCTGGTATTAGTATGTCCTACACACCTTGGCTCGCTAAGTTGGTCAAGGATATCAAGCTCATGGAGCTTGTCGGCTACTACAAGATAGGCCGTGAGAGCAACCAAGCACTGAGTGCCTCGGTACGCTACTTCTCTTTTGGTGCTATCGAGCAGTTTGGACCTATGTCTGAGTCTCTCGGTGAGGCGCACCCCAATGAGTTTGCCGTAGACTTTGGCTACGGGCTGCAACTCTCTGACAGCTACTCGATGGCGGTCGCTCTGCGCTACATACGTGCCGACAACAACCTCGCGACGGGTGAGAAGAGCGCGGGCAATGCCTTTGCAGCAGACATTGCGGGTTTCTACAATCGTTACTTTGACCTAGGCTCTGCCGAGAGCTTGTGGACCTTTGGCTTCAACATTAAGAATATCGGTACCAAGATCTCTTACGACAACGGTGCCACCAGTATGTTTATCCCGACCAATCTCTCGCTCGGTACGGGACTACTCTACCCCTTTGATGAGTACAATGCACTGGCCTTCAACGTGGAGGCAAGCAAGCTCCTCGTCCCGACCCCTCCCGTAAAGGATCAAGCCAACCCCGAGGCATACGATGCTGCTCGCCAAAAGTATCTCAACACCTCCTCCATCGCAGGTATCTTCACCTCGTGGGCTGATGCACCTGGCGGCTTCAAGGAGGAGCTACAGGAGGTCTCCCTGCGACTCGGTGCTGAGTACAGCTACAACAACCGCTTCTTCCTACGTGCGGGCTACCACTACCTACACCCTGACAAAGGTAACCTCCAGTACTTCACCGCTGGTGCGGGCTTCAAGATGAACGTCTTCAGCATCGACGCTTCCTACCTTGTCTCGACCGTCCAGAGCAACCCGCTCGACCAGACGCTTCGCTTCACCATCGCCTTCGACTTTGACGGCATCCGTGAGCTACTTAAGTAAGCTACCGCAAGCATGACCTGCAGCTATCGCATAGGCTCTGGCTACGACATACATCGCACCACGCCAGACCGACCGCTCATCCTCTGTGGCATACGCATCCCCAGCCCGCTGGGACTACTCGGTCACTCCGATGCCGACGTAGCGCTACACGCCCTGATGGATGCGCTCCTCGGGGCTATCGGCCAGCGAGACATCGGCTACCACTTCCCCGATACCGACGAGCAGTACCATGGTGCCGACAGCACGCAGCTCCTCGCCACCGTCATGCAGATGGTACGCGAAGCAGGCTATCAAGTGGTCAATGCCGACCTCACCATCATCGCTCAGCAACCTAAGCTGTCGCCTCATATACCACAGATGATAGCGCGTCTCGAGGAGCTACTCGACACCCCTTGCGTCAATGTCAAGGCGACCACCCACGAGCATCTCGGACCGCTAGGCAATAGCGAGGGCATCGCAGCGCAAGCCGTCGTACTGCTTACTCGCTGATCCCCACGCCATATTAAAACCTCAATAGCCACGAAGAATACATTCACATCCTTCGTGGCTATTCTTATTTCCACGAAACTCCCACGAAGGCGCTATTCGTCTCTTCGGAGACACACTGTGAAACTTGGGCTAGACGCCAACCATTGTGATCGATGGTTGCAACCCTACACTCCCGTCTCCAAGATTATACTTGATTATGCGGTCTTCTTTTTTCTCTTTCTACTCTGAGAGACGAGCACCCCTATTATGAGAAGGGCATACACGACCATTCCTCCTGTGGCAAGGCAAAAGAGAAGCATGTCTCTATCAAAGGAAAGGTAGACAGAGATCAAAAAGAACATCAGAAAGAGGATACTCCTGACAGCTACGAGAAGAAAAGGCTCCTCCTCCAGCATGTTAGATAAAACAGTTTTGACTATGCTCATTGAATCGTATTTTTCCAATAGTTAAAGCTGTGTGCTGCCACAGAAAGACTTCGCGCATCGCAATGTCAAGTGCAACACGACTACAAATGTAGGGAAAAACTTCGTAACCTGTTTGACCACCGACACCAACCGCCAACCGCCAACAGCCAACCACCCTCCTTGTCACAGAAAAGCACTACATTTGCAGGCTATGAACCGCATCTCTAGATAAATGAACAAGGACAGACGGATAGACGCTCACACCGATAGACCTAACGACAGCGACACGCACGCCTCAGCTTCTGAGCAGGAGCTGTGGTCCATGGGGGCTATCGAAGTGCATGGTGCTCGTGTACACAACCTGAAGAATGTAGATGTCTCGCTGCCTCGCCATAAGTTGACCGTCGTGACGGGACTCTCAGGGAGTGGCAAGTCTTCGCTGGTCTTTGACACGTTACTAGCCGAGGGGCAGAGACGCTATCTAGACACTTTCTCCTCCTACGCCCGTAGCTTCATCGGGGGCGGTGGCGGGCGACCCGACGTCGACGAGATCGTGGGGCTTAGTCCCGTGGTCGCTATCGAGCAGAAGAGTGCCTCGACCAATCCCCGCTCTACCGTCGGCACCGTGACCGAGATCTACGACTACCTACGTATCCTCTATGCACGTGTCGGCACCCCTTACTCCTACCTCACGGGCAAGGAGATGGTGCGCTACACCGAGGAGCAGGTCGTGGAGCATATCATGGAGCAGTACGCTGACGAGGGGATCTACATCCTAGCTCCCGTCGTGGTCGATCGCAAGGGTCACTACCGCGAGCTTTTCGAGCAGATGAGACGGCGAGGCTTCCTGCACGCTTACATCGACGGTGAGGTGTGCGAGCTGACCCCTGGCATGAGACTCAATCGCTTCTCCATCCACTACGTCAGTGTCGTAGTGGACAAATGTACCGTACGTGAGGACAATAAGCAGCGCATCACCGAAGCGGTAAGCATAGCGATGAAGCTCGGTGAGGGAGTCATCGACGTGATGCGACGCGATAGCACAGAGATACAGCATCTGAGCAAACGACTGATGGACCCAGAGAGTGGTATCGCCTATCCAGACGCTTCGCCGGCCGACTTCTCGTTCAATTCGCCTCGTGGCTACTGCAAGCGTTGCAAAGGCCTAGGGCGTGTGGGCGTGCTAGACATAGACAAGGTGGTGGCCGATCCGAAGGTCTCCATACGAGAGGGTGCTATCGTTCCCATCGGGCGATACAAGAAGCGCAGCCTACTCTTCACCTCTATTGAGGAGATCTTGAAGGAGCATGGCTGCACGATAGACACACCATTCGAAAAGATCCCCGCAGAGGCGGTCGAACAGATATTCTTCGGCGTCGACTCAGACGAAGAGGAGGACGAGGGCGAGGCACACTTCACCTTTGCGGGCGTCTCACAGTATGTGCGTGAGCTGGCAGAGGATGACGACGCTACCGCCTCCATGCGTAGCTGGGCAGAAGAGTTCCTGACGGAGCAAACTTGTCCCGAGTGCCACGGACGACGCCTCAACCCGATAGCTCTCAGCTACAAGCTTGCGGGCTACAACATCGCCGACCTGACGGAGCTAGACCTAGACCGTCTGGTAGGGCGACTGCGGGAGATCGAGGAGCAGCTAACGAAAAACCAGCAGAAGGTCGCCCACGAAGTGATCAAAGAGATCTTGCTGCGGGTCAACTTCCTGCTAGATGTAGGGCTCTATTACCTCACCCTCGCTCGTCCCTCCGCCTCGCTCAGCGGTGGCGAGTCACAGCGCATACGTCTCGCCACGCAGATAGGCACCGGACTGGTCGAGGTACTCTATATATTAGATGAGCCAGGCATCGGCCTGCACCAGCGCGACAACCGCATGCTCATAGACGCCCTCAAGAAGCTCCGCGATGCGCAAAACACGGTCCTCGTCGTAGAGCACGACCGCGACATGATGCTCGCCGCCGACTACCTGATCGATATGGGACCAGGCGCGGGTCGTCTCGGTGGGCATGTGACCTATCAGGGGCCGCCCTCTGCCATTGGCGACACACATACGCTCACCTGCGACTACCTGACCAATAGGCTAGCCATCCCCCTACCGGCCGCTTACCGACAGCCCACCGACGACGCCTGGCTACGACTCAAGGGTTGCACGGGCAATAACCTTAAGAACGTAGATGTCGCTATCCCGCTAGGCCTCTTCGTCTGCGTCACAGGCGTATCAGGTAGCGGTAAGTCTTCGCTCATCAACGGCACGCTGGTGCCGATCATCTCGCAGCACCTCTACCGTAGCAAGCAGGCACCGCTCCCCTACGCATCTGTCGAGGGCTTGGAACTCATTGACAAGATTGCCTTCGTCGATCAGTCGCCACTAGGACGCACCCCAAGGAGCAATCCAGCCACCTACACCGGACTCTTTAGCGAGATCCGCAACCTCTTTGTCAAAGTGCCCGAGAGCCGTGCGCGTGGCTACAAGCCGGGGCGCTTTTCCTTTAATGTCAAAGGCGGACGATGCGAAGAGTGCAAAGGCAACGGCTACAAAACGATCTCCATGAACTTCCTCCCCGACGTGACCATCCCGTGCGACGTGTGCCGTGGCAAGCGGTACAACCGTGAGACCCTCGAGGTGCGCTACAAGGGCAAGAGCATAGCCGAGGTGCTAGACATGACCTTCAATCAGGCGGTCGAGTTCTTCGAGCATATCCCCGCCCTCTACCGCAAGCTCTCGACGCTGCAGCGCGTCGGGCTAGGCTATGTCAAGCTGGGTCAACCCTCCACGACCCTCTCGGGCGGTGAGAGCCAACGTGTCAAGCTGGCGACCGAGCTCTCGAAGCGAGACACGGGACGCACCCTCTACGTTCTCGATGAGCCGACCACGGGGCTACACTTTGAGGACATACGCGTCCTGCTCAAGCTGGTCAACGAGCTAGTAGACCGTGGCAATACGGTACTCATCATCGAGCACAACCTAGATGTGATCAAGAGTGCCGACTACCTTATTGATATGGGCCTCGAGGGCGGACGCAACGGCGGCGAGGTCATCTTCGCTGGCTCGCCACAGGAGATGGCGCAGTGCTCCGACACGCAGAGCTACACAGCGCACTACCTCAAGGAGGAGATGCAGCGCACCCCAACGACCGAAGCAGACGAGCAGGATTCCTAAAGAAACACTCCCCCCAACTATACCTATTGATCCACTAAAACTATGCAACAGACAGACCCCAAGAAGCTCTCCAACCGCTATTGCCCCGAAGGCATGAGCGTCGAGGCGTGGCAGATAGCCCTCCGCAAGCAGTTTGCTGAGCAAAACGACTTTACCGTCTCCCACCTAGACAACAATCGCATCTGGGGAGACTACATGGTGCAGAGCGGGTCAAACCATTACCGAGTCGCCTTTCGAGGCGTACGGAGCGACCGCAACTACTGCGCTTGTCTAGACTTTCGCACCAGCGGGCTAGGCACCTGCAAGCATGTCGAGGCAGTCATCAACTTCCTCTCGGACGAGGTCCCCGGCTATCCTTGGGGCACCACACCCTTCCAGCCCGATCGCACCTCTGTCTTCATCAGTTACAAGGGGGGACGCACCATCGAGTGCAGCATAGGCAAGGGCAAAGAGGAGCTCTACGCCGACTGGCAGGCGCGCTACTTCGAGGGGACCCTCCTCCCGCCAGAGCACTATCACCTCATCGACCAGATCACCCGAGAGGCCAAGGAGCTATCCAGCACCTTCCAGTGCTACGACGATGTCTACGAGATGATCCGTAGCTACCTGCGTCTCAGCAATTGGCGTCAGCTAGTAACCAAAAAGCTCCCCACAGGCGAGCTACCACAGCCTTACGTACAGGCCGAGAGTAGCCTCGAGATGCGTCAGACACTCTACCAGCTCCTGTGGCAGAGCTACGGCATCATCCCCGCACCACACAGCGAGGCCATCATCGAACCTGTGATAGCGATGATGCGCTTCGTCTCCGTCTACGAGCCTGGACGTATGCTCATCATCGTACATGATGAGGTAGAGCAGAGCTTATGGCACTCTATGCTAGAGACACGCGGTGTCACCGAGGGCGTCACCGTCGCACTCTTCTCCGAGGTGAATAGGCAAAACGCAAGCATCTCAGGTGCCTACAGCTTTGTCTATGTAGCTTGTGGCCAAAAGCTCAGCAAGTGGACCGATCCCCTCTCCATAGCGATCAAGCGACTCATGATCAGCCACCTCTACATCTCCGTGCCGCACCTGTCGCTCTTCACGCCCCTGCAGTTCTCCTCCGTAACGCAGCACATCGACCCCTACCTGCTCGGCCCGACATACCTTTTTATCGAGGATGCCAAGCAGTTCTTCCCGATGACCGACCTGCCCGAGCGTCTGCCGCAGCGGTTAGAGGGTTTGATCACCTTCCTGCCCGACGATCCCACCATACGCAACTACGAGCCAGAGCAGCCGACCGCGCCCAGCGAAGAGCCAGCAAGCGACGACGAGCTACTCCCCCACCAGCTCCTGCAGGCACTACGAGACGCCATCGCCAATCCCCAGCGACGCACACGCCTGCTCGAGACGCTCGACGCAATCCTCCAGGCAGAGCAAGAGTAATATGGTAGACCTCACTGCACTCAACGAAGCACAGCGAGCTGCCGTCGTCTATAACGAAGGGCCCGCCCTAGTCATCGCTGGGGCCGGCTCCGGCAAGACCCGTGTCATCACCTACAAGCTCGCTCACCTCGTAGACCAAGGGTGGAACCCCCAGCGACTCTACGCCCTCACCTTTACCAACAAAGCTGCTGGCGAGATGCGTTCGCGTGTCAGCGACATGCTCGGCGAGAGCATCGCTTATAGGCTACGCATGGGCACCTTTCACTCCATCTGCGGACGCATCCTGCGGCGCTACGCCCCACTGCTTGGCTACAGCCAGGACTACTCCATCTACGACACCAGTGACACCAAGGCGCTCCTACGCAACTGCATCAAGGAGCTAGACCTCAGCGACAAGAACTACACCCCGACGCGCGTCCTCAAGCGCATATCCGATGCGAAAAACATGCTCATCTCCCCACAAGCCTACGCCGCCAATCAGGAGATACGCAAGTACGATACGATGAATCACGAGGGCGAGCTATACAAGCTCTACAACCTCTACACCCAGCGCTGCAAGGAGAGCAACGCGATGGACTTCGACGACCTCCTCTTCCTCCTCAACGTCCTCATACGCGACTTCCCCGAGGCGCACCAAGAGATCAAGAGCGGCATAGACTTCCTCCTCATCGACGAGTATCAGGATACAAACACCTCGCAGTTTGAGCTAGCCCGTCACCTCGTCGCCGACCACAACCGCATCTTTGCCGTGGGCGACGATGCCCAGAGCATCTACTCCTTCCGAGGGGCACGCATTGCCAATATCCTCAGCTTCAAGCAAGCTTTCGCCGGTGCCAAGCTCTTTAAGTTAGAGCAAAACTACCGCTCCACAGGCCATATCGTCAGCAGTGCCAATGCTCTCATCGAGCACAACCAGCAGCGCATCCCCAAGGAGGTCTACACCGACCTCGGCGAGGGCGAGAAGCTACAGCTCTACCACTACACTTCGTCCGACGAAGAGGCGACACGACTCATCGACATCATCACCCAGCGACACGATGAGGAGCAGATACCGCTCTCTGACCAGACCATCCTCTACCGCACCAACGCGCAGAGCCGTAAGTTCGAGGAGGTCCTGCTCTCGGAGGGCATCCCCTACGTCATCTACGGAGGTATGGCCTTCTACGCGCGTGCCGAGATCAAAGACGCCATAGCTTACCTCCAGCTCATCATCAACCCGCACAACGAGCTGGCACTGCGCCGAGCCATCGCCTATCCACGCAAAGGCATTGGCGACAAAACCCTCGAGAAGGTCGCTCTCTATGCGCAGCAGCACAGCCCGCAGCTATCGCTCTATGACGCCCTCTGCGCCGCCATAGACAGTGCCGACCCTGTCGGTCTCAGCCGAGGCGTACGCAACAAGATAGCCTCCTTTGTCAACCTCATCGACTCGCTCGCCACCGCTTATCAGCACTACGCCAAGCTGGAGGAGTGGATCGCACACATACTCCGTGAGAGCGGCATCGTCGCTGAGCTCACACGCGAAGACACCGTCGAGAGCCAGGCCAAGCTCGACAACCTCAAGGAGTTTGTCAGCAGTGCCTCCGAGTTTGAGGCGCGCTACCGACAGGACCCGCTCAACCTCTTTGCCGAGGAGCCGCTTGGCACCGAACTGCTCAGCGCCTTTGCCCAGCAGATCCCCCTCCTGACCAACCAAGATCAGGACAATGTCGAGCAGCATAGCGGAGCCACCCCGCAGGATCGGATACAGCTCATGACCATCCACGCCGCCAAGGGACTAGAGTTCCCCTACGTCTACATCGCAGGTGTCGAGGAAAACCTCCTCCCCTCCTCGCGCAGCCTCGACACGGCCGAGATGATCGAAGAGGAGCGCCGACTCCTCTACGTCGGCATCACACGAGCCCAAAAGCTCTGCACCCTCAGCTATACCAGCATACGCACGCGCAACGGAAAGACCGAGCTCATGATCCCCAGCCGCTTCATCGCCGAGCTACCACGCGCCCACTACACCCTCCACGAGGAGGCAGCACCCATCGGCACCAGCTATCAGCTAACGGCCAACAGCCAATGGCAAACAGCTAACAGCCAACAGCCAACAGCTAACAGCCAACAGCCAACAGCTAACAGC
>CAMCJO010000010.1 GCA_945875135.1 uncultured Porphyromonas sp. | reverse complement strand
TGCAGGCGGTCGTAAGCCTTGAGAAACTCCTGACTGGTAGTCGTGGAGAAGGTGTTTACCGAGATAAAGCCTATACGACCAGCGAGGAGCTCTGTGTAAGATATGGGGCTTAGGTCGATGCGCTCACGATCGAAGATGACCGTCAGCGAATCCTGCGCATACCCAGGACGACGCACCACGAGCGTGATCGGTGTACCCGGCTCGCCACGTAGCTCGTTGCGTACATTGACTACCTTCGTGTGAGAGAAGTCCTTGCCGTTGATGCGCCAGATGATGTCGGCAGGGCGTAGCCCCGCTTTGTCGGCCGCTTTGCCCTGCATGAGCGAGCCAATGACGACGACCGAGTCTTGATGCTGTCGTAGGATCGCTCCGATACCTCCGTACAGCCCTGTCGTACTCTCTTCAAAGGCTTGGGTCTCCTCTTTGTTGAAATAAACCGTGTAGGGATCCAGTTGTTGTAGCATGTAGGTGAGCGCTCCGTCGTAGAGCGTGGTCAGGTCGACCGTGTCCACAAAGAAGTTGCGCACGTTGCTCAGTACGCTCCCCATCACTGCCATGGTGGTGGTAAAGTCATTCGCAGAGCGTGACGTAGAGTTCTCTTGAGCCGACAGCCTCGTCGGGGTCCATGCTAGGACGCTGAGGAGGAGTAGCGTGAGTAGGGTGTTGGGGAGTTGTTTCATGCGATATTCACGACATTGCTACAAAGATACGGAATAAGTAGATACCTCGTTAGAGGTTAGAGGTTAGAAGGGGCTTCCCTAGGGTCTCTAGTGCCACTAGGAACACTAGTACTAGTGACGTTAGAGACGCTAGAGACTTTAGTTAGAAGCCTCGCACCTCAGAAACGAGCGTGGAGACCTGTGCTTTGAGTTCGTTGAGAAACTGCCCTGGGTCGTACTCCCGACTCTCTATCTGTCGTAGCTTGAGCTCCCAGCGCCCCGTCAGCTCGGCACTCTTGAGCAGAGGATCTTGTATCGACTCGATCAGCTGTATGCCGGCCGGTGTGGCGCGTAGCGACTTGCCCTCGCGAACTATGTAGCCTCGCTTGAAGAGCGTCTCGATGATAGCAGCGCGTGTGGAGGGGCGACCGATGCCGTTCATCTTAAGTGCATCTCGTAGTTCCTCATCCTCGACTCCCTTGCCTGCCGTCTCCATAGCACGTAGGAGCGTCGCCTCGGTGTAGTAGCGGGGTGGCGTAGAGGTGCTCTCACGTATCGAAGGCTCGTGCGGTCCCGACTCGCCCTCCTTAAAGGGGGGGAGTGTCTGCTCCTTGTCCTTCTCCTTGTCTTTACCTCCCTCTGTGGTGTCGTCTCCCTCCTTACCACTGTCGGGCTTGAGTACCTCACGCCATCCCTCCACGAGTATCGTCTTGCCTGAGGCGCGTAGCGGGTACTCCTCGACGGTAGCGCGTACGGTGGTCGTCGAGACCTTAGCATCGGGATAGAAGGCGGCTATGTAGCGCAGTGCCACGAGGAGGTAGATCTGCTCCTCATCGGGTGTGAGTCCGCTGCTCAGCTGTCCTGTCGGGATGATCGCATGGTGGTCGGTGATCTTCTTATTGTCAAAGACCTTCTTGCTCTTTTTCAGTGGCTTGCCACTGCTCAGTAGCGGTGCGATGAAGCCCCCGAGAGCCGCATGCCGCGCGATGCCTTGGAGTGTCTCTCCCACCTTAGGGTATTGGTCTTCGGGTAGGAAGGTGGTGTCGACACGAGGGTAGGTGGTCACCTTCTTCTCGTAGAGAGACTGTATGAGCCGGAGCGTCTGCTCAGCCGTGTAGCCAAACTTCTTATTTGCCTCCACCTGCAGGGAGGTGAGGTCGAAGAGTCGTGGCGGGTACTCCGTCGACTTCTTCTGCTCGACCGCCTGCACAACGAGTGGCTCCTTACCGATTCGCTCGATCAGCTCCTCGACCTGCTGCCGCTCAGCAAAGGTCACCTCGACCTCTTGCGTTGTGTCTGCCCTAAAGAGCGTCCCCCGGTAAGTGGTCTGCATCTCGTAAGTGGTGACCGGTACGAAGCTCTCGATCTCCGCCTGTCTGTCAACGACCAGTGCCAGTGTCGGGGTCTGCACACGACCTACCGAGCGAACGCCTCGCTGCCGACCGCCATAGCGATCTGTGAGGGTGTAGAGACGTGTCCCGTTGATCCCTAGGAGCCAGTCGCCGATGGCTCGCGCCAAGCCAGCGTAGTAGAGCGTGTCTAGCTCTTTGCTGGGGCGCAAGTTGGCAAAGCCCTCGCGGATCGATTGGTCCGTCAGCGAGGAGATCCAGAGACGCTCCACGGGGCAGGTGCAACCCGCTAGTTGGAGCACCCAGCGCTGTATGAGCTCGCCCTCTTGGCCCGCATCACCGCAGTTGATCACACGCTCGGCTTGTGAGACCAACTCTTGGATAATGGCAAACTGCCGCTCGATGTGCTCCTCCTTGATTAGCTTGATGCCAAAGCGCTCTGGAATCATCGGTAGCGAAGCAAGCCGCCATCCCTGCCAACTGGTCTGGTAGTCTTCCGGCTCCTTGAGCGTGCAGAGGTGACCATAGGTCCAGGTGACCGCATAGCCATTGCCCTCGATATAACCCGAGCGAGCCGTAGTGGCTCCGAGTATCTTGGCTATGTCACGCGCTACGGACGGTTTCTCAGCGATGCAGACGATCATAGTGGATCACTTATTCATTAGTTGTACCAGCTCCCGTCTGCATCAGGTAAGCCTTGATGAAAGCATCTAGATCGCCATCCATCACTCCGTTGACATCGGAAGTCTGATAGTTGGTACGGTGATCCTTGACACGACGATCATCGAAGACGTAGCTACGTATCTGGGAGCCCCACTCGATCTTCTTCTTATTTGCCTCGACCTCGCTCTGGGCAGCACGACGACGCTCCAGCTCCTTGTCGTAGAGCTGCGAGCGCAGGAGGCGCAGAGCGTTCTCACGATTGTCCATCTGGGAGCGCGTCTCAGTGTTTTCGATCACGATCTCCTCCGTCTCGCCCGTGTCGGGGTCGGTGTACTGGTAGTGTAGGCGTACGCCCGTCTCTACTTTGTTGACATTCTGCCCGCCAGCCCCACTAGAGCGGAAGGTATCCCACGAGAGCAAGCCGGGGTTCACCTCGACCTCTATCGTGTCGTCTACGAGGGGTACAACAAAGACTGAGGCAAAGGAGGTCATTCGCTTGCCTTGTGCATTATAGGGAGAGACGCGTACGAGGCGGTGCACGCCGTTTTCACTCTTGAGGAAGCCGTAAGCCAGCTCGCCCTCGATCTGCATGGTGACCGTCTTGATGCCGGCATCGTCACCGTCCTGCCAGTTGGTGATGGTCACCTTGTAGCCCGACCGCTCTGCCCAGCGCTGGTACATACGCACCAGCATAGAGGCCCAGTCCTGGCTCTCGGTGCCACCCGCACCCGCGTTGATCTTGAGGACAGTCCCTAGGCGATCCTCCTCAGCGCTCAGCATATTGCGCAGCTCGAGGTCTTCGACCAGCTTGATGGCACGTGCGTAGGCATCGTCCACATCTTGCTCTTCGATGGCCTCCTCTTTGTAAAAATCATACGCCAGAGCCACCTCTTGCGTTGCGGCATCGACAGCCTCAAAAGCCTCGATCCATGAGCGTATCTCGCCCACACGTCGCATCTGCTGCTGGGCGCGTGGCACATCATCCCAAAAGTCTGGAGCTTGTGTCCGGAGCTCCTCTTCTTCTAGTTGGACACGTCGCTGGTCGATGTCAAAGATACCTCCCCAGCGCCTTCGTGCGCTCCAACAGCTCTGCTAGTTGGTCCTGTGTTATCATAATATATAGTGTTGTCTAGAGAGCGTATACCACGATGCTGTGGCGTGCGCTCTTTGATGTATTGTGTGAAATGGAGGGTCAAAGGTACAGCTTTTCGATCAGCTCGGCGTACTGCTCGAGGATCGCTTTGCGCTTCAGCTTGAGCGTCGGGGTAAGTGTACCCGCCTCGATGGAGAATGGCTCGGCAAGCAGGGCGATGCGCTTGACCTTCTCAAAGCCCGCTAGGTGCGCCTGCAGGGGCTCTATGTGACTTAGGAGCATGTCGCACACCTCGCTACGCTGCGCTAGGTCTGCCGTGGGGAGATCGGCCAGTGCCTCCTGACCACGCTCACGGAGTCGACGACGTAGCTGCTCGTAGTTCGGATAGATCAGTGCTGCGACAAACTTGCGCTCGTCGGCCACCACAGCGCACTGCTCGATGAGCGGACTGCTGCTCAGGAGCGACTCGACCTGCTGTGGCGCGATGTACTTGCCATTGCTCGTCTTGTAGAGCTCTTTGATCCGCTCGGTGAAGAAGAGCGTACTCCCCTCGAGCCGTCCGGCATCGCCCGTGCGGAACCATCCGTCAGCAGTGAAGGCAGCTGCATTTGCCTCATCATTGTGATAGTAGCCGGGTGTGATGGTGTCGCCACGCAACTGTATCTCTTGCGTCTCGGGATCTATGCGCACCTCTACGCCTGGTACTACTTCCCCGACGGAACCAATGACATAGCGTCCTGGCAGGTAGCAAGAGACTGTGGCTGAGGACTCGGAGAGCCCATAGCCGACGACAATGTTAAAGCCGGCCGACTGCAGGAACTCGTTGATCTCGTTCGAGAGGGGAGCCCCCGCTGTCGGGAAGAAGCGTCCCCGCTCCAGTCCTAGGACACGCTTGAGGATATAGAATACGGTGTAGCGGTAGAGGGCATTGGAGATGCGTAGGCCCCATGGAGCTTTGCGCCCATGGATGCGATAGTCGATATGATATCTATGCCCCACACGTAGTGCCTTCCTGTAGATGCGCTGCATCACAGGCTTCGCCTGCTCGATGTGCTCCTGTACGCCTTGGTAGACTTTCTCCCAGTATCGTGGCACATTGCACATCACCGTGGGGCGTATCTGTGGCATCAGCTCCATGATGCGCTTCGGATTGGTCACGACGACCACTTTGATAGCTGTGGCAAGGCAAAAGTAGACCCAGAGCTTCTCGAAGACATGGCTCAGCGGGAGGAAGTTGACCGAGACATCGTGATCATTTAGCGTCGGGAAGAGCTGCTGGTGCCGCTCTACCTGCGTCAGGATCATGTGATGGGTGATCTGTACTCCCTTGGGCGTACCTGTAGTGCCCGAGGTGTAGATGATGACAGCTGTCTCATCGGCTGTGCCAGCACCCAGCTGCGCCCGCACCTCTGTCTCGTAGGGCATCGCATCGCCCATCGAGAGGAAGGTCTCAAAGTACTCACTCCGCTCGTCTGCAGGATCACGCACCACCCGCTCGTCTAGTATGACCAGCTGCTGTAGCGTAGGGTGGGTCGCTAGGAGTGGGTAGACATTGTTGTACTGAAACTGCTCCCCTACGAGGATTAGCTTGACTCCTGCGTGCTCCGTGGTGTAGGCGACCTGCTCAGGCGAGCAAGTGGCATAGAGTGGTACGCAGACGGCACGTATCGCCATCAGTCCCAGCTCGGTGATGATGCCCTCCATCATGTTTTGCGAGTAGAGTGCCACGCGGTCGCCAGGCTGTACACCAGCCCGTACGAGTGCCTGTGCCGCCAGCATAGTCTGCTCGGCTAGTTGCTCGCCACTCCACTCGTGCCACTGCTCCTCGGGCGTTCGATCCATATAGCGTAGGAGGGTCTTGTGCCGATAAGTGGTGGTAAAGAGCTTGAGCAGATAATTCAGATGGTTCATGGTCTGGATAGAGGTTAGAGGTTAGAGATTAGAGGTGGCACCTACTTGCTAGCGTGCGTAGAGGGCTCTATGAGTACCTTCTTTATAAGCTCTGCCAGATCAGTGTCTCGCTCTGTGAGAAAGAGTGGGTGATTGCTCTCGTAGAGCTGCTCGTGGAGGGAGTGGAGGAAGATCTTCTGATCCCACGAGAGGTCTCGTAGGAGTATATCGCTACTCTGCTGCATGTGCGGTAGTAGCTCCTTGACCACCTCTCGCCCCTTGGGAGTGATGCTCAGGAGTAAGCTGCGCCTATCCTGTAGATTGCGTGTCTGGGAGATCAGTCCTCCCTTGAGTAGACGACGGATGATCTCACTGCCGGAGGTCTTTTCGATTACGTTGTAGTTGTTGAGCTCGGTCTTGGTCATCTCCCCTTTTGCCATGAGTGTGATGAGATAGGTGTACTCATCGATGGTCTGCAGGGGGGTGTCTTTGATTGCTTTACGCACGAGGCTACGCATATAGCGGTAGACGAAGCTGATGTCACGAGCTATCATCGCATTGAGATAGGCATGACGATGTGGTCCTACCTTAGGCTCTTCGGAGTTCGTCTGCTGCTCAAGGGACTGATCGGCAAAGCGCAAAAAGTTGCTCATCGACTGCTCAGCATTCCCTCGAAACTCCTCGTACTTCTCGACCAAGTCGAGCAGCTCATGTAGTAATGGGTAACTCATAGTACTATGTGCTAAAGTCCTTTAATAGTTGCGACGCCGCTGCTCTAGCGGAACGAAAATCCACAAGAGGACGTAGATGGGGATGCCCGCAAAAGCTGTTGTGAATGTGAGTATTAGGTAGATGAGTCGTACGATCGTCGGATCCCACCCGAAGTAGTCAGCAATGCCACCACATACGCCACCTATCCACGCTTCGCGAGAGCGATAAAGTCTCTTGTTGTTAGCCATAGTTGTATTGGTTGGTTTTTTTATTGATAAGTCTATCGTAGTTTCTTAGACCAGAACTAGCTAAACTGCGCTGGTTCAGCTACAAATGTACAAAAAGTTCTAGACTTCAGCCCTGGCTGGGAAAACCCAACGCCAGCTCGATACAATAATTTAGAATCGGCTACGCATCGACATGGCGCTGTGTCGGGGAATACTGACTCCCACGTGGAAGTTTTCAAATCCCTCCAGAGGGACGAAATGATCCCCACGGAGGGATGGAATGATCCCCACGGAGGGACGAAATAAAACTTCGGAGGAAATGTTTCGCGCCCACGTGGAGAATTTTTCTCGTCCATGTGGATAGTTGACAATTCCCAGATGAGCATCCCTGGTTTTCTCCCTACGGGGGGTGTGAAGGATACCGCCTCGAGACGATGAGAAAACGAGCGAAAACAGCTGATTTGGCAAGAAAATGGCTCTCAGCAAGAGGATATTGAGAGTTTTTTGCCCAAAACAGTTGCAGAGAACGAAAAAAACACTACCTTTGGGGCGTGGATAGCACTGAAAGTCTCTAGAGAGCTACTCTACAAGCCGTCAGAGCTATCCGCAAGAACCTACACACAGGACAAATGTATTACTAATCATAAACAAGTTTATCTATGAACAAAACAGATTTCATCAAGACTGTTGCCGAGAAGGCTCAGCTAACTCAGAAGGACGCAAAGGCTGTCTATGAGGCTATGGTAGAGACCATCCATGAGGAGATGAAGAAGGGCGAGCGCCTCACACTCGTAGGCTTTGGCTCATTCTACGTTTCTGAGCGTGCTGCTCGCAAGGGTATCAACCCTCAGACTGGCAAGACGATCCAGATCAAGGCTAGCAAGTCTATCAAGTTTAAGCCTAGCTCAGCTCTAGACATCAACAAGAAGTAAGCACTAGCTACGCACATGGATACCTTCGGGAGTGTTATCGCCCTCTCGAGGTGTATCAATAAAAAGAGAGAGGGGCAGGCTCCGTACAGAGTCTACCCCTCTCTCTTAACTATTATTGCTGTCCGGTAAAAGCTTTTTGAAGGGGAGTCGAGCAGATCGTTCTGCAGAAGTGAGCTAACTATTAGTTCATTCGCGTGAAACTCTAGTTTCATAGGTAGGAAACTCTAGTTTCATAGGTAGGAAACTCCAGTTTCATACGAAGGAAACTCTAGTTTCATAGGTAAGAAACTCCAGTTTCATACGAAGGAAACTGTAGATTGGTCGAAATCGAGTAGTCGGGAAGTATTGCTATCTGGTCGCCCTGCGGAAGGAGTACCTGAGGATGAGCCCCAAGAGCGTGAGGCTCACGGGGAAGGCAAACCAGATGCCCATCAATTGCAGGGGCGCACCATGCAGTCCGATGTTAAAGCCGAAGAGCCACGCCATAGCTGGAGCCACAATCAGGTGACACAGAGCAGCCGCGGGAGCTAGTATCGCTACGCGACTGATGCCTCTGAGCGCATTGGCATAGATGATCTGTAGTGCATCGCCTATCTGGTAGATGCAGAGCGGAATGAGCGCTAGATAAGTCGCCTCAGCGACCGAGAGATCGGCATTGAAGAGGCGCACCACGGGCTCACGAAACAGAACCAAGAGTGGCATCAACACCGCTGCTACAAAGAGACAGAGGTAGACGCCCGCACTGGCCACGCGACGGGTCTCTTGTCGCTCTCCTTGTGCTAGGAGCGTGCTACTGCGTATCGCTGTGGCAGCGCCGATGCCGTAGTAGACCATGAAGCCTAGCGTACTGACTGTCGCAATGATCTGATGCGCTGCCAAGGCTGACGTACCGATCCGAGCAACTAAGATAACCGCTACGGAGAAAGATGCAGCCTCCATACCCATCTGCAGGGCTACAGGAGTGCCGAGTCGTAATAGCGGTGCCATCCCCTCACGCCATGACCAGCGCAAGCGTCGCAACCGCTCCAGGATCTCACGATAGCGTGGTAGCAGAGCGGTCACTGCAACGATTGCTAGTAGCATCGCTATACGACTGCTCAGCGTTGCTATGCCAGCACCATACAAGCCCCACTCGGGGAAGCCCCCTTTGCCATAGATGAGAAGGTAGTTGAGTCCGATGTTGAGCACATTGCCCGCTAGGGTGATATACATCGGGATCTGCGTATCTCCCATTCCCTCGGTGTACTGCTTAAACGTATTGAAGAGCATCACCACCATAAAGCCCACGACCTGGATACGGTAGTAGGGTAGGGCTATGGCCTGCAGCTCATGGGGTAGGTTGAACAGCTCCAGACTTCCCTCGAGGAGTAGGAGCCCCCCGCCGATTAGGAGGGCGATCAAGAGGTTGAGCAAGAAGCTATGCCCTAAGTAGTGCGCCACCTGGTCTGAGCGTCCCCACTCCTTATTGGTCGCCACCAGCGGTGTCAGACCATAGGAGAAGCCCATCCCGAAGATGATGACTAGGTTGAGAAAGTTATTGACGAAGGAAGCTGCCGCCAGCTCGTCTAGGCTGTGGTGACTCACCATCACATTGTCGGCAAAGCCCACGAGGATCAGTCCCACCTGTCCGATGATCACGGGCAGCCCCAGCCGCAGCAAAGGCCCGTAATGTACCCGACAGCTCCGATAGTATGCACTCCAACTCATATCACACGAACCGCACCTGTAAGTTAAGCCTTAAGAAGCACTCCCCATTGACTCGCAAGATCTTTCCAAACTGATGTCGCGTGGTGCTTGGCGTGTCAAACTGAGTGTTACAAAAGAGATACTCCTCAAGATCATTGCGCTCGAAGAAGTGGTAGCAGACGATGTCTCCATCCTCCTTGATAACAATATAGCCCCCATTCGCATTGAATCGTCCGCTCCAAGGCTTAGAACAGGTCATCCCAAGCGCAAAAGCCAAGAGAAATTGCTTTACCTTGTACTGGTATATGGGTTGCTGAGAGACGTCTTCTAGTTTGAGTGGGTTTTGCTGGACTAAATCTAAAGTTAGCTTTTCAATCAGCCGTCCGCTACACCCTCTATAGTATGACAAGAGTAGCTGACCAATAATCTGCTCCATCCCCAGATCCAGCATCATAAGGTTGACTTTAAGAGGATGACCACACGTTTGCACGAACTCAACGTGAGCTCCTAGCTGATCTAGGTAGGCAAACTTTTCTTTGAAGTTGCGTAGAGAGTTACAGTGGATTATCTCGTCATCGGATAGGTCGGACACTCGGGACAGAAAGTTGGTCTTATCAACATTAGCGTTTATCAGAGTCGAAGGAGCTCCTAGCCTAGACTTGATGCTGTATCCAAGCTCGGGGCAAGCTCCAGTCCTGATGTCGTGAATGACTAGTCTTATATCAGCTTTGTCGGTAGACTTTGCCTTGATGCTGTCTACTCCAATGGCTTCTAGAAAAGGGGTAATCTCTGTGAAGTCTGCCGTTTTGATTCCTTTGATAAGCTCCAGCAGTCTGTCTGCTTGTATCGTAAATATATGCTGAGCGTATTCCTCCACTTGCTCGTTCCCTCTCACTTCAATCGATTCCCTATCAGGCTGGACGCTGTAGGCTATGCGGTCAGGCTTGTCAGTCCGAAAGATTTTTAAGATGGGATAGGCTCTGTCTAGTCGTCTATTCATAGCTTCATCGCCACAGTAGATACAACCATCTCCCAGTAGACGGAGGAATGCGTATAGCTCGCTCCACTCACCTTTATTTCCCTTCCACTCCATAACTCTCCTTGTCCAATTGAATACATTTTAGCACCTCCCTCATTGTCGATTGGACAGCTGGGATGGCGACAGAGTTGGCAAACTGCTTATAAGCGACGCTGTCCGATACCCCTATGATGTACTGATCGGGGAAGCCTTGTAGACGGGCCCACTCACGAGGGGTCATACGTCGTAGACCTTCCCGATTGACCTCTCCCACAATATGCGTTATAGGGACAAAGTTTTGTAGCCGATGATCTATGACTAAGTTGCGCTCCCGCCCCATACCGCCGACGACGATCGTGTTAGCCACCTCATCATCAGCTATCACCTCGTAGCCGAAGCCATTGCCTCGAGCTTGGTGACGAGCTTTGTGCTTGCGAAGAGTGTCAAGGTACTGGGTGGAGAGATAGTACTTGACAGAGACTTCGTTCTCTTCTTTGACATCTCCGAAGGATCGCTGAGGACCTGTCGGACGAGGATAGGCAAACTTCTCTCCCTCTTGATCAGGTCTAAACCCCAAGATGAAAACTCTCTCCCTCTTTTGTGGTAGGCCAAAGTCCTGAGCACTGACAATCTGAGGATCTGGCACAAAGTAGTGTAGCTCATCCTTCAAGATGTGCAGTATAGTCTTAATCGTATTCCCACGATCATGGTTTAGTAGCCCTTTGACATTCTCTAGAAAGAAAGCCTTCGGACGGTGTTTGCGGAGGATTTCTGCAATTTCAAAGAAGAGGGTGCCGCGAGCTTCCTCAAAACCCTTGCGATGCCCAGCTATCGAAAAAGACTGACAGGGGAACCCTGCACAGAGTAAGTCAAAAGTTTTGGGAATGTATGACTTGGTCTTTTCTAAGGTGATATCGCCAAAAGGATACTCTCCATAGTTTATGAAGTAGCTCTTGCGCGCTTGCTCATCCCATTCGGAGGAGTAGACGCAACGCCCTCCTAGTGATTGTGCGGCAATTCTAAAACCTCCAATGCCTGCGAATAAGTCGATAAAAGTAAATCGCTCGTCTAGAGGCGCGGGGAAGGGAACCTCACTGAAGCTTTTGAATAGCACAGGCGAAACAATAGGCATAGAGCCTAGATGCTGATAGTCGGACTGTGGTTCCGACACCTCACATAGAGACGCTGATTCGAGTGAGGGCGTAGAGCTATCAGCTCTATGCTGGTGCCAGCAATGAGAGAGGATGGCAAGCTCTTCGACACCCTCTTCACGCTTATCTATAAGTGCTTGTATTTCTGTTGGGAACTTTCGCATCACTTCTTCATGCACTAAGAGTTAAGACGAGCGAGAAACTCCTCCTCCGTGACGAGCGGGATGCCGAGCTCCTCCGCTTTGGCACGCTTAGAGGGACCCATATCGCTGCCCATCAGGACGAAGGTCGTACGACCCGAGATGCTCCCCACGTTGGTCCCGCCGTGCTGCTCGATGAGCTGCTTGTACTCGTCACGGCTGTGCTGGGTAAAGCTCCCTGAGATAACGATTCGCTCGCCTTCTAAGAGGTTTGACTGAGGCGTGTCGGTCGTCTCCTCGGCGCACTCCTCTAGGACTACGCCACAGCGTTGCAGCTCTGCGATCAACTGCTGGTTACGCTCCAGAGAGAAGAAGTAAACGACCTGCTCCGCTATCTTCGGACCCACATCGGGCAGGGCTTGCAGCTCGTAATCGGTCGCCTGAGCTAGTCGCTCGATGCTCTGGAAGTGTCGTGCCAGCGTCTTCGCCGTGCCCTCGCCGACATAGCGGATGCCGATGCCGTAGAGCAGACGAGAGAAGGAACGACTCTTCGACTGCTCGATGCTGGCGAGAAGGTTATTGATCGACTTATCCTTGAAGTTCGGTAGCTGTGCCAAGTCGCTAGCGGTGAGCTTGTAGAGGTCGTCGATGTTTTCAATAAGATGTCTGTCAAAGAGCGCATCGATCGTCTCAGGGCCCACGTTAATGTCGGCCGCTCGTCGTGTACAGTAGTGCTCGATGCGCCCCATAATCTGTGGCGGGCAGGCGTAGCTATTGACGCAATAGTAACCCACCGAACCGTCAATCTGCTGGAGTGGCGCACCACAAGCGGGACAACGCTCCGGCAGGCGTACAGGCTCCGCCTCGGGCCGTCTGAGACTGGTCTCCACGGCGGTGATCTTAGGGATGATCTCGCCACCCTTCTCTATATATACGTAGTCATGGTAGTGCAGGTCGAGGCTCTTGATGAACTCCTCGTTGTGCAGCGTAGCACGACGCACCACTGTCCCCGAGATGAGGACCGGCTCCACATTGGCCACAGGCGTGACGATACCTGAGCGACCCACCTGATAATCCACCGAGAGAAGCTCTGCGCGTGCGTTCTCCGGCTGGTACTTATAGGCAAAAGCCCATCGTGGCGACTTCGCCGTATTGCCGAGCGCGCGTTGCTGTGCGAGGCTATCCACCTTGAGGACGATACCGTCCGTGGCGTAGGGCAGATCGCCCCGCTGCACGTCCCACTCATCTATATAATGGTATAGCGCCGACAGATCGCTACTTCTAAATGGTGCGACACCCGTGTCAAAGCCCATCTCCTCCAGGAGCTTCATCCGCTCATAGTAACTATCCGGCAGGCGAGTCTCATCATCTAGCGCATAGAGGTAGTAGCAGATGCAGAGCAGACGGCGCTGCGCCACGACACGACTATTGAGCGTCTTGAGCGTACCAGCAGCCGCATTGCGCGGATTGGCAAAAGGTGCTTCGCCCTCAGTCGCACGCTCCCCATTGAGTCGCTCGAACTCCTTGAAGGGCAGTAGCACTTCGCCCCGCACCTCGATGCGCCCCATCGTGTAGTCGGGATGCCCCGCAACGGGGCGCAGACGTAGCGGCACCGACTGGATCGTTCGTACATTGACCGTCACATCATCGCCGAGCGTCCCATCGCCTCGCGTCACGGCACGCACCAGCACACCCTCCTCGTAGATCAGCGATATGGAGGAGCCGTCGTACTTCATCTCCGCCACCCACGGCACATCGTCCGTAGCTAGGAACGTATCGGTGCGCTTGCATATCTCAGCGATCTCGTCGTAGTTGTAGGTGTTTGAGAGCGAAAGCATCGGCCGCTCGTGCGCCACCTGAACGAAAGCATCGTTTCGATCTCGCCCCACACGGAGCGATGGCGAGGTCGGATCGGCAAACTCAGGGTGCTCCGCCTCCAACGTAAGGAGTCGCTGCATCAGGGCGTCGTAGTCTGCATCGCTAATGGTCGGAGCGTTCTCTAGGTAGTAAGCGCGGTTGTGCTGCTCGATCGTTTTGCGCAGCTGCTCTATCTCCAGCTCTGTATTATTGGATGTCATAGGAAGTTACTTCACTTGGTCAAAGGGGGTACGATTCACGATGGCGCTCCCGAGCGTCACCTCGTCGGCATACTCGATCTCGTCACCGATAGAGATACCCCGTGCGATGAGCGAGACCAGCACACCCGTAGACTCTAGACGCTTATATATATAGTAGTTGGTCGTGTCACCCTCTAGGGTCGAGCGTATGGCGAGGATCACCTCACGGACAGGCTCCTCCTGGACACGCTCGTAGAGCGACTCGATCTCTAGGTCGTTTGGCGTGATGCCATCTATCGGAGAGATGATTCCGCCCAATACATGGTACAGACCTTTGTATCGGTGCGTCTGCTCGATGGTCAGCACGTCCTTCACCTGCTCGACGACGCAGACGGTGCTCTGGTCCCGCTGCGGATCGGAGCAAATGTCGCAGAGCGGGCTGTCGCTGATGCAGTGGCACCGCTCGCAGTAGCAGATCTTCTGGCGAAGGTCTATGATCGCCTCCCCCAGATGCTGCGCATAGGAGGGCGGCTGACGAAGCAGGTGCAACGCCATACGCATAGCAGTCTTGCGTCCTATGCCAGGAAGGAGGGAGAGCTGATCTACGGCACGCTCGAGCCATTGGGAGGGGTACTGATCTTTCATAGTTTAGTAGGTCGCCACAAAGATACGAAAATGGCGACTGTCGATTGTAGGATATCGAGACAAGTAACGATCTTGTAGGATGCTCGGATAGTATCTAGTGGGAGGGCGTCCGTCCTCGTAAAAAACACAACGCTGTAACCTTTGATACAACGGACGCACGACCGTGCGTCCCTACATATCGTTACACGTAATAGAGTCCCCCAGAGGGTCCTGAGCACGGCTCTTACCTCTAGAGGACTCTATATATTATATGTATCGCTACGTAGCGTGCTTACTTAGCAGGCTCTAGCTCTACCGTGAAGTGACGTAGCACTGGTAGCTCACGGGTGATGACGTAGCCACGCGTGATCGACTCACGACGGTCGTAGACGTTCTTGCAGGCAGCTGCGATGACGTCCATGTGATTGTTCGTGTAGGTACGACGTGGTATAGCGAGGCGGAGTAGCTCCAGCTTAGGATAGCGGTTCTCACCCGTCTTAGGATCGCGGTCTGCTAGGATAGAGCCGATCTCGACACCACGGATGCCAGCCTCTAGGTACAGCTCGATGCCGAGTGTCTGAGCGATAAACTCCTCCTTGGGAACGTGCGTCAGGATCTTCTTCGCATCGAGGAAGATAGCGTGTCCACCAGCAGGACGCTGATAGGGTACGCCGTACTCGTCTAGCTTGCTGCCGAGGTAAGCCACCTGACGGATGCGCGTGTCGAGCATGTCAAACTCCGTGTTCTCATCCAGACCGATAGCCAGTGCGTTCATATCACGGCCGTTCATACCGCCATAGGTGAGGAAGCCCTCATTCATCACAGCGTACATAGAGCACTTGTGATAGAGCTCCTCGTCACGCATAGCTAGGAAGCCACCCATATTGACCACAGCGTCCTTCTTGCTAGACATGGTCATGATGTCAGCGTAGCTGAGCATCTCACGGACTATCTCCTTAATCGACTTGTCCGCATAGCCCTCCTCACGAGTCTTGATGAAGTAAGCATTCTCAGCAAAGCGAGCACCGTCTATCTGTAGCGGTATGCCGTACTTGTGGCATAGCTCGCTCGTCTCACGTACATTCTTCATTGAGACAGGCTGACCGCCAGCCGTATTGTTCGTCACTGTCAGGACGCACATAGGGATCTGCTCCTTGGGGTACTTCTTAAAGCAATCCTCCAGCTTGTTCAGATCCACCTCACCCTTGAAGGGTAGCTCCAGCTCCGTATTGCTCGCTGCATCGATCGTGCAGTCTACGGCTACAGCCTTGCGAAACTCGATGTGCCCCTTCGTTGTGTCAAAGTGTGAGTTGCCCGGTACGATGTCGCCCTCCTTGAGCGTAGCTGAGTAAAGCACATTCTCAGCAGCACGGCCCTGGTGTGTAGGGATCACGAGGGGGAAGGTGCAGATCTTCTCGACAGCATCCTTGAGGTTTTGGAAAGAGGAAGCACCCGCATAGCTCTCATCGCCAACCATGATGCCCGCCCACTGACGGTCACTCATAGCGCCCGTACCAGAGTCCGTGAGGACATCGATAAAGACCTGTGACGACTTGAGACTGAATAGGTTGTAGTGTGCTTGCTTAATCCACTGCTCACGCTGCTCGCGTGTACTCTTGTGTATCGGCTCTACCATCTTAATGCGGTATGCCTCAGAAAAAGGTATCTCCATAGTAGTTCTATTAAATTATTGTGTTCTTTTACTGCCCCAAAGATACGGAAAAAAACACACTAAGGGTGTACGAGTAACGATTTTGTAGGGCGCTCGGTCTGAGCGTCCGTCGTGTCAAAGCGAAACGTCGTCCTGTAGGGACGCACGATCTGTGCGTCCGTTGTGTCAAAGCGAAACGTCGTCCTAGGGACGCTCGGATGTGTCTAGTCGGAGGGCGTCCGTTGTAGTACAGCGAGATGTGTAACGATTTGTAGGGACGCTCGGCCGAGCGTCCGTTGTGTCAAAGGTTACGACGTCAGGGGTTT
>CAMCJO010000009.1 GCA_945875135.1 uncultured Porphyromonas sp. | reverse complement strand
GCCTCGACCTCGACAAACTCAAGGCTGACAACGCCGTCGTCTACGACGTCAAGTCCTTCCTCCCGCCCCACGCCTACGACCAGCGACTGTAATACTCCCTCCTCTCAGCGAGATGCTTGCGCCTATCACCCTCAGTTGATTAAAAAGAAATATCATGGATAAGCTACAGATACATATCTCAAACTTTAGGGCTATCGAAGATGCACAGATAGCTCTAAATGGGATCACTGTACTCACAGGGCTCAATGCCACTGGCAAGAGTACGATCAGTCGTATGATGTACTATGCATGTTATTATGCAAGTCACTACGAAGAGTTGATTGATGCTCATCTGGCAAAAAGGATGGAGAGTATTACTTTTTATTTCATCCGATCTTTAGATCTGCTATCAGATGATTTGAGATTGTCTTTTATGGAAAAAGGCTATAGAAACTATTTATTCGAACCTTTTTCCAAAGAGGAGTCATATCAGATAATTGCAGCTCTACAAGCGTACTATGAGGGTGGGGCTCAAGTAAAGTCCGTGGATAGAGAGCGGTTGGGACAAATCTTTAGCAAGAAAATCAAGAACAGATACGAATTCCTAAACCATCTAGATGGGCTAAAGAGCGAGATTGATGACATTTACGATGATTATAACAAGACCCTTTATGAGCGACCATCTCTCCATCTATTAAACAAGCTCGTTGAGCTTTTCGACACATCAAAAGAGACCTTGATGAACTCTTTGGAGGTGAAGGAAGAAGATATAGAAATCATTAGCTCTAAACGGAAGAGCATTGGACTTTTCTCCTCATTCGATAATGTCTTTTACATTAACACTCCTGTGATTGCCAATTTCTCGGGTGATTTTCTAACAAGTCTGCTTGATCAGAATTGGGTTGATCTCATTAAGATTTTCTATAATAGAGAATCAACGATGTTGAGTGATAAGGAACTCGAGGTCTTAGCCTTCCTCACAAAGATTACACATGGTCAAGTGGAACTCCCTTCTAATAATCCAGAGGCTATATGGCAGACGCGTAAGATATACTTTACCGAGAGCAGTGGGGAGAGCTACGCTATCAAAGAGGTTGCCACGGGTATCAAGAGCTTTGCACTCATACAGTCGCTACTTCAGAAGGGACTACTTACTGAGAGGACTCTGCTTATCATTGACGAGCCCGAGGCTCACCTGCACCCACAGTGGACGGTCGAGTACGCCCGTATCATCACAACATTGCACCGAGAGCTGGGTGTCAAATTTCTCCTTGCGACCCACAGCCCGAGGCTGGTACAGTCGCTCTCCTTGTTCGCCAGCGAAGAGGAGGAGACCGCGAAGTCCCTGCTATTCTATATGAGTGAGCCGACAGGGACCACGCCCATGCGCTACCGCTTTAGAAAGTTGACCGAAGAGGAGGGTATAGAGCCTATCTTCAGCTGCTTCAATACAGCCTACGACGTTATGAACCAGTATATTGCAGAGGAGTAAGAAGATGGCACAAAAGAAGCAACACCAAATGTCTTTTGCTCCATACAGCACAGAGCTAACGAATGCTTTGATCCGTAAATTGGGCCATGCAAAGCCTCTCTCCGATCTTCTGATGGGTGAGGGGGCGAAAACGAATGCAATACCCCAGGACTTAGTCGTTGATATGGATGCATTGGCAAGGGCTACATCACTTGGAGATAAGCCTAGTAGTGTAGACATGCTCTTCGGCTGTACGAACAAACAGATTCAGCTTGTTGAGTGCAAATACCGAGTAGGGGGCAAGAAGAGAGATCGTAAAAATCTTACACCCCCTAAGAAAAGTGAGCTAGAGGATAAAGTTAGTGACACGAAGCAGCTGTTGTCTGGAAAAGATCTCGATGCTAGCTTTGCCCCCGCGCTGCTACTTTTATTCAGCGACAGACATATAGAGCAAGCTCGTGCGTGGGTCAATGACTACAACGCGGGCAAGAAGATCCCTCTCTACAAAGAGATGACCACTGCTGCCTTTCTAAACACCTTCTTCCATCCCTAAGCAACACTTCCCCCTAAGTCACACACCACATAACTTTATCCCTCTTCCAATGATCACTCAAGAAAATATCAATAAGCAGTATCTCCCTATCTCTATATGGAGACCTATATTGATACTCTCTATCGTGGTAGGGCATAGCTTTGCCATTTATAGTGGTGCATGGCAGTATGACTTTGGGCGTGGTGTAGATTACATTGCAGCGTATAGTTGGCAGAACTCTTTTTTCATCAGCTTCCAGTTAGAGGCTTTCTTCTTTATATCTGGCTATCTCTTTTGGATGGGACGATATGTTGAGAAAACGCTTACTCCTGGTACTTACTACCAGTTCATCAAGAAGAAGTTTGCGAGGCTATATATTCCCTCCATTGTATTTAGTCTGCTTTACCTCTACTTTTTCACATCGCCTATAGAGCCTAGTGACTTATTGGGTGCTCTACTATTAGGAAAAGGACACTTATGGTTCTTGCCTACTATCTTCTGGTGCTTTGCGATACACCGCCTTCTAGGCAAGTGGGGACATAAGCATCTAGAGCTTTATCTGATACTCTCCTTTTTGGCTATCTATGCGGGGACTGTGATCTATCATCTCCTGCCTGGTGCTTTCACTTATCTGCTCTGTCGAGTCTCTCGCTACTACTTCTTTTTCGTGCTGGGCGCTTCTATTCGCAACACACGAATAGACAATCGTCTCAGAGGTGCTTCTGCTCATCGAGGAGCACGACAATATACCATCCTCTTTGCTCTTCTTTTCTTTGTCCTGTGGGGAGTTAGTATGCTTGATAACTGGCACTTAGTTGGAGATAATAACATCGAGAGGCTCATAGACTTTGCGATCAGTCCTATCTGCGCACTGATGGGAACGTTAGCCATGTACACAACTTGGCTGCTTATGGAGCGGTATAGCTATTCCTTCAGGGTCGCTCGAGTATGGGTCTACCTATCCAGTATCTCCTTTGGAGTGTATGTGGTACACCAATTCATCCTAGTCGAAGTGGTGGACAATCATCTACTACAGCTTCAGTCCCTCATAGGGGCATGGGCTATACCATTCACCCTCGTCATCATAGGAGCTTTAGGCTCCATAGCTGTGGTAGAAGCATTCAAGAAAGTACTATAGTAGGCACATTTCACTCTTAATCTCTCGCATTATGGCTAAGCATTTCAAAGACTCACTTCCTCCTGTTATTGTCGTAGGACCTAGCCACGTAAATGCTTTAGGTGTGGTTAGGAGCTTGGGAGAGATGGGTGTAAAGCCATACTTTGTACAATTAGGACATCACGCAAACTTCGTCCGAGCAAGTAAATACTTAGGAGGTTCAGCAGTGATCTCTTCTGCGGAAGAGATAGTACCTTACCTTACAATGCTGGGGGAGAAGTTAGAGACAAAAGCTCTTCTTATTGCGACATCGGATCAAACAACAGCTATCGTTAGTCAAGCATATGATAAGCTGTCTCGTTTTTTCTATCTACCTCATTCTATAGATGGGATTGGACTAGAGCTCAAGATGGATAAGTTGTGGCAACATGACCTTGCAACTAAGTATGGCATACGGACACCCAAGACTTGGATTATTGATAACAGTAACTTTGATGATATAGCTCAAATTACTTATCCTTGCTTCACTAAGTCTAGGAACTCCCTAGCAGGTGGTAAGTCAAATAGTCATATCTGTTATAATCAGGGAGAGCTTGAAAAGATCCTCTCTCAAACCCCAGATAAGATTATCGTACAGGAGCAGATTAGACGAGTTACAGAGGTGGATTTGTTGGGCTTTGTAGATGACGAAGGGTCTATCTGTATGCCAACTGGGTACTACTACCTAAATCTCAAAGAGAGTTCTTATGGAACAAAAGCAATTCACGACTCTTCAGAGCAGATAGAGAAGAAGTTTGATTTAGACGATAGAGCTATCGTGAACTTTATTCAAGCCATAGGATATCGGAGTGGCTTTTTTAGTATTGAGTTTTTAATTGATCAGGACAACAGAGCTCTTTTCACCGAGATTAATTTGAGGAATGATGCTCATACGTATGGAGCAACTCAATATGGAGCAAATATTCACTATGGGCTCTATGCAAAGGTTCACAAAATCGAGTCGGAAGAGTGGTTGCTCTTAAAGAGTCCCCAGACTATGATAGCAGATCAACTAGACTTCTTTGACACCGTATATAAGCGAAAGAAATCTATATGGCAGTGGATTAGAGAGGTAAAGCAGTTTGACACCTGCCTATTAATGAATAAAAGAGACCCCCTGCCGTCAGTAAGATTTGTATGGGACTTAGTATCGAAGAAGCTATTTATGCGCCATAGATAACCTCTCAAAGCGCATACATGTCAACCTTGTCTATCACTTTTCAAACACGAATAAAGTATGAAAATTGCCATATTACGACCTCGACTCACTACGTTTTCATCGTATTGGATGAAGTATTGCGAGGAGCACCAGTATGAGTATAAGGCATTCGATCCTTATGACTCTGAAATAGTTGACAAGATCAGAGATTACGACATTATTCTGTTTGATCATCATCAAGCAGATTATAGAGATGTTCTCTTTGCCAAGCAACTACTATTTTCGTTAGAGCAGGCTGGCAAGATCGTCTTCCCCAACTTTAGAACAGGCTGGCATTTTGACGATAAGCTAGGACAGAAGTACCTCTTTGAGGCTTTAGGAATTCAAGCGGCTAAGTCATGGGTGTTCTATGATAAGAAGAGTGCCTATGAGTGGATTGAGACGACAGATTTTCCTAAGGTATTTAAGCTAAGAGGAGGAGCTGGATCAGCTAATGTAATGCTAGCTCATAATGCTAGAGAGGCAAAGAGCTTTGTCAGAAGAGCTTTCGGTAGAGGTTTTGCGCAGTTTAGAGGTCGTGACTATGTACGAGATCGATATAAGGCTTATAAAGCTAAGAAGATAACACTCAAGGCTTTACTCCGATCCTGCGGAAGGTTGATTATCCCCACAGAATATACAAAGATGCATGCTCCAGAAAAGGGCTATGTCTACTTTCAGGAGTTTATCCCCAATGACGGGTTTGATCTAAGGTTTTCCATGAGTGGCGAAAAAGCCATCGCTATGAAGAGGTATGTGAGGGCAGGCGATTTTCGCGCCTCAGGTAGTCATATTTGCTCTTTTGATACGGAGGATATTGCCAAAGACGCCGTAGCGTTTGCTTTTGAATGCAATGATCGATTAAAGATGCAAGCCTGCTCCATAGACTTAGTAAGGCACATTACCAATAAGCAATACTATGTTGTGGAGGTTTCGTATGGACATGGAATGATTGAAGAAGGATCTAGTCACGGGTATTGGACAAGAGATGGACAACATCATGAGGCAGATTTCATTAGTGTCAACTGGATTCTAGAGGGACTTGTCGACCAGTTGCGTAAGAATGATAAGTAACAAGCTCAAATCTCTGACTGACAGACTACGCAGTAGTCATGATGCAAAAACTCTTATTGAGAACTTTGCATCACTCTCTCTGTTACAAGTGGTCACCTTAATACTTCCTCTTATAACTCTTCCCTATGTGCTAAGAGTTATGGGTAAGTCAGGATATGGCATTTATGTAATGGCCATAACTCTGATGGGCTACTTTGTGACTATTACAGACTTTGGGTTTGCCGTACTAGCTCCGAGAGATGTCGCACTCACTAGAGATGATAAGGACTCTCTCAATAAGGTTTACTCCCAAGTCATCTTTACGAAGATCGCTTTGGCGGTGCTAGCTATACTGTTGTTTTCAATACTGATTCTAGCTGTACCCTCTTTCAGACAAGATTGGGTCTCGTATTTATGTGCTTTACCGATATTGATCGGCTCTGTATTTATTACTGACTGGTTCTTTCAGGGGATAGAGCAGATGAAGTTCATCACGATCATACAGGTAACCACACGAGTGCTATTTACCTGTCTGGTTTTTGTCGTAATTAGAGAGCCTGGAGACTTCAATAAATATATCCTCTTGCAGTCAATGACCTATGTCCTATCAGCTGTAATCTCTCAGTTTATCGTCCGAAGGAAGCATCATGTGAGATTTGTGCGGGTATCTATGATTGAGTTCAAAGAGACGATGAAGGAAAACCTCCCTATATTCATCAACATCTTCTTACCCAACCTCTACAATGCTGGAGGAATATTACTGTTGGGACTTTTTCATGATCATAATACCGTAGGAACGTATGAGACTCTGCATAAGATTGCTATGATAGGTCTTACGTTAGTGACTATCCTGTCTCAAGTGTTTTTTCCATTCTTGAGCCGTCGTAAAGAGGCTTTTCAGAGAAGTGCAAGAATCTCAATTGTCGTTGGCGTGTGCTCTGCGATATTAGCACTTATTGGCACTCCAGTCGTGTTTTGGTACCTCGCCATAGAGTGGGCTATCACTCCCTTTATTGTATATGCTATCCTGTGTGTCAACATAGTCTGTCTTACGGTTATCAAGACTTATGGTCAGAACTACCTCATCACGCATGGGTATGACATTAAGTATGTTAGAGCGACTCTTATATCTTCTCTTATAGGAGGAGGCTTAGCTTTGATTCTCATATACCCACTCTCTGCCATTGGCGCAGCACTAACGCTGACACTTAGCAATGGCTTAGGAGGAGCTATATGCTTCAAATACTATAGACAAATAGCAAAATCTCAAACCGACAATGAAAAGTAAATATATCATCCGCATAGACGATGCCTGCCCTACAATGGATAGGGAGAGGTGGCTATTGTTTGAGCAAATATTTGATGAGTTAAGCATCAAGCCAATTGTTGCTGTAATTCCAGACAACAAGGATCCCAAGCAGCATCTTTCACCAGACAAAGGAGATTTTTGGGAGACGGTCAATCGCTGGAAAGAAAAGGGCTGGGAGATAGCTCTCCATGGATACGACCATGTCTACATCACTCAAGAAGCAGGGCTAGTTCCACTGAATCAAAAATCTGAGTTTGCAGGATTGCCTTTAGAGGAGCAGGAAGAGAAGATTAGGTCTGGCATAGAGATATTTCGTAATCATGGATTTTCTCCTCGTGTTTGGGTCGCTCCCTCGCACACCTTTGATATGAATACTCTCGAAGCTTTGAAAAAACATTCGCCTGTAACGATCATCAGTGATGGCATTTCGTTTCGCCCATTCCAACGCTATGGGTTTACGTGGCTACCGCTCCAACTTTGGAAAGTCAGACGTATCCCAGTGGGACTATACACGATATGCTATCACCCGTCAGCGTCTTCTCTAGAACAGATAAGGCTGGAAGGAGAGCGCCTACGCTCTATCGCTAATAACATCGTCTCTGTAGATGAGGCACTCAAGCGGCCATCTCCTCAGTACGGAGTCTTGGATCGTCTATTTCATACCCTCTTTATGACTCTTAGAAAGAGCCTCAAGCTTATCGCTCGTAAATAAGAACCTATAAATCTGCTACAACAATGACGCTTAGAGAGTTTATCACCAAGGTCAGTCAAAAGGCTTTTCTTTATTGGTCAAAGCTGATACTGCGAAATGCTATCGCTTATCATAGATTCTGTGGAGTGAAAATAGGAGAAGGCTGTTCTATATACAGCTGGCATTTCGGGTCTGAACCTTATCTAATCTCCATTGGAGATCATGTGCAAATAACAGCAGATGTAAAGATCTTCACTCATGGAGGTGGGTGGGTATTGCGTAAGGAAGACAAGACCTTTGATTCCTTCGGCCCTGTTAACATTGGAGACAATGTATACATTGGAAACAATGTTCTCATCATGCCGGGTGTAACAATCGAAGACAACGTCATAGTAGGAGCTGGCAGTGTGGTTACTAAAAGCATCCCTTGTAATGTTGTCGTGGCGGGAAATCCAGCCCGGGTAGTATCTAGTATTGAAGCGTATAAAAAGAAGAGTCTCGCTTATAATACGCACACTAAGTTATTCTCTCGACAACAAAAGAAACAAGCCTTGCTAGAAGGCTCCTGCCCCCTCTTGAGTAAGCCTTATCTTCAGCAATAAAAACGATTTCATGGGACATAGTAGATCTACAAGGGTACATGGGGAAGCAATTATAGCTTCTACACTATCTCCACTGGTGTCGTTCTTTTCTCTGTTCTTTGCGACAGACAAGGTTAAAACTCCGAAGTTTTTGATTTGGACCTTTGTCACTTTTTTCGGCTATTGTAGTGTAATACCACTTTTAGGGTCTGGAGATATAGTCAGATATGTTGAATTTTTCAGGATGTGTATTGATCAAGACTTAGACTTCAAAAATCTTTGGAGTACTCAGATTTATTACACAGAGGGAAATATTGAATGGTACAGTCGCCTACTCTCTTGGCTTCTAGCTCAGTTCACATCTGATTATCGCATTATGACGATGGTGTTCGCTACAGTTTTCGGTTTTTTCTATGCTCAGATATTAGCTCATACTTTGTATGCTCCATTCTTAGTTCGAAGGGATCGTGTATTTTTGACATTTGTCGCAATGGCTCAAATTCCCTTTTGGTCATGGCAGGTGGTGGATTTCTATACAGCTGCTGTAGTCTTTATATGTGGTGTGCTATGCCTCTACAAAAGTGGAAGTAAGAAGTTGTACTCAATCTTGTTGATCGCAAGCACCCCTTTTATTCATGCATCCTTTCTGTACATAGCACTCTCTTGGATTGCGCTATATCTTATGCGTCACATTGTACAGAGAATTCCACAAAGGGTCTTATGGACATTGTTATTTATAAGTACTCTTTTCATCCTTCTTCCCCCCACCTCTTATTCTAGCTTAATATCAAGTATCGTTGGGAATGAGAGTAACTATATTGTTTATACATCAGGAGATAGTAGCTCAGAAACTGGAGGTGTGTTTTATACGTCAATTTCATTCTGCTTCCGATTTCTCTTTCTAATTTGGATTGCTCTGAATCAAAAGAAAATGGGTCTGTTGAGAGACACTTCTATTTACAATCTAATTCTGGTATTCCTCATTGTGGTAAACATCTTTTCTGGGATACCTTCAGCAAGAAGATTCATATCCGTATTTATGGTTCTCTTGATAGTTCATGTAGCAATAAAAAGTGGAAAGAACATAAATGCGACTCTTAAACTCACGCCACTACATATATTAGCGCCAGTTGTGTTTGTTTATCTGATGCTGACCTATGCATTCTTCTACACGGATATAGTTTCATTTATTTCTGGGCCTCTTATTGCTCCTTTTATTATTGATGAGGGAGTTGCAGCTGGAGGATTATATCAATGGTTAGTGATGCTGTAAAATATCTCTTGTAAATTCTATGAATGTCTTAGTTTTCATTCCCAATGATTCTAGAGCAGGAGGATCTGATGAGGTGCTATTTCAAATTGCTAATCATTATGCTTCTGAGAAAGCAAATGTGTACATTTTATTCCTCACAAAGATTCGCTTCGGTGATTGGCAAGTACTGGAGGAACTGTCTAATGTACACTTCTATAGTAATAGTTCCTCTCGAGAACTAGGAGGGGTATTTCCCTCGTTAGTCAACGTCTTTAGGTTGCGACGTATTCGATTTGATTATGTGTTTACGTCCAATCCACATACAGCTAGCTTCCTTGGACTATTGCGTATGGTTGGTGTATTAAAGACTAAGCACTTTATAGGTAGAGAGACTTCATCCGTTTTTTTACGCTTTACGGGCAGGAAGCTAAGATCGTATAAGCTACATCATCACTTGGGATATAGAGCTTTAGATTGCCTAATCTGTCAGACAGAGGAGATGAAGCAACAATTTATAGAGGGAACCCCATCTATAGCGAAAAGAGTAAATCCTGTCGTTATCCCTAACCCTGTTAACACATCTGAAATGAAGGCGAAGGCCTTAAAAGCTCTAGACTTCTCCATCCCTTGTCAAGGAAGACTTGTAGTCTCAGCAGGTCGCTTCATCAATGAAAAGGGTTTTGACCTATTGATTGAGGCTTTTGAGAGGCTACAAAAAGAGGTCGCTTTTCAGGATGTTACGTTACTCATACTCGGAGATGGAACAGGTCGACAAAACCTAGAGAGTATGGTCAAGCAGAGGGGGCTACAAGCTAAAGTCCTACTGCCAGGTATGAGCAAAAATGTCTATCCGTATTTCAGGCGAGCTACACTATGCGTTATATCGTCTAGAATGGAGGGATTTCCTAATGTGCTCCTACAAATGATGTCTCAGTGCGATAATGTAGTCTCCACAGTATGCGCTGGGGAGATTGATCAGATAGCGGGACTAATCACTTGTGAGCCTAATAATGTTGACGTACTATATCAAGCGATGAAGCACGCCCTAGAGACTGAAGACATCGCAAAAAATCGTCCTCTCTTTGATCAAGAACTAGAGCACAGAAGCATCGATAACTTTATCGCAAATATAGAACTAGCCGTAAACAAATGAAATACTTAGTACGCTTAGATGATGCCTGTCCCACGATGCATAGGGACCGATGGGAGAAGGTACTCTCTACACTTGATTTTTATAGAGTTAAGCCACTGATAGGTGTGATCCCTTGCTGTCAGGATCCCAAGATGACCTATATGGAGGCAGAAGATGAAGACTCCTTCTGGAAAAGGGTCAAAGAGTGGCAATGTAAGGGATACACAATAGCTTTGCATGGCTATGACCACTGCTACATTAGTGCTTGTGCAGGGATAAACCCTGTAAACTCGAAAAGTGAATTTGCAGGTGTCCCCATTGAAGAGCAAAAAAAGAAGCTACGACAAGGCTACAATATAATGAAGGAGCAAGGAGTTGTCCCGAGGTGGTTTTTTGCTCCTTCACACACATACGATGACAATACACTTATAGCTCTTAGAGAAGAGACTAGCATTCGGATGATTTCCGATACAATTGCGCTAAAGCCTTATAAGAAAGACGGATTTACTTATTATCCAGTACAAAGTGGGCATTTCTTTACTCCTCTAATTAGTGGCGTGTGGACTTTCTGCTTCCACCCATCTGTAATGTCGGAACAAGAGATCCTAAGCATGGAGCGATTCATAAGGGATAATCAAGAAAAGTTTGACAGCTTTGACTCTGACGATATTAGAGTACAGAGGAGGAAGAGCTGTGTTGACAAATTGCTATCTTACGGGTACTTTACATATAGAAAGCTCCGAACAAGATAACCGCTTCTTTACTATGAGACAGATATTACTGATCCTACCGACAGACTCTTTGAAAGGTGGTGCAGAGACTGTTCTGCATCTCATCGCAAAAGAGCTTGCGACAGATAGTGATATGCAGATAACCGTTGCTTTCTTGACAGCCCGGATATACCATGGATGGGATCGTTTGGGAGAACTGCCCAACGTATCGCTCATCTTCACTCAGTCACAAAGCGTGTGGCGCGGTATGCCCAAACTTATACTAAACCTCATACGTCTTCGTGGGCGCAAGTTTGATATCTGCTTTACCTCACATACCGATATGACAGGGGTTGCTGGGCTATTGAAGCGACTTCATGTACTCTCTATCCAAACTTTGGTGGCTCGTGAGAGTTGCTCCGTGTTTTTGAGGTATAAGAGACCTCCTCTTCGCTTCAGGATACATCACGCCTTGGGATACCCTGCCGTCAATCTATTGATCTGCCAAACGCAAACGATGAAGGAGCAGTTTATCCAAGGAGCTCCTCAATTAGCCAAGCGTATTCAAGCGATTGAAGTACTACCCAACCCGATTGACCTAGCACAGATCAGCGATGTGGCTCAAAAGAGTGTGCAGACATGCTTATCCCCCTCATATCGCTATATCGTGGCTGCAGGTAGACTAATTCCTATCAAAGGATATGATCTGCTGATCAAAGCCTTTTCCTTACTTCACAAGGAGCCTCAATTTGAAGATACTCGACTCGTGATCCTAGGAGAGGGCGCAAGTCGTCAGACCTTAGAAACACTCATACAGGAGCTACAATTAGAACATGCCGTAGAGCTGAGGGGAAATGTAGAGAATGTTTATCCCTACTTCCGTCAGGCTACATTATGTGTTGTCTCTTCGCTACTAGAGGGCTTCCCCAATGTACTCTTGCAGATGATGAGCCAGTGTGATCGTGTCGTCTCTACCCTCTGCGCAGGAGGTATTGATACGATAGATGGAATCTTAACCTGCCCCCCCAATCAGGTCTCATCTCTATATGAGGTGATGAAAGAGTCGCTGGAAGAGGAATTTGTAGCTGAGAATCGATCGTTATTTAACCGAGAGCTAAACGAACGCTCGATCACGCTCTTTATGCAGAAGATGAATGCTCTAATAGATAGGCTCAAGTAGAACTAACTTATATAACCTCTTTTTTAGTCATGCAAGCGAAGACAACAGAGACGATTAAGATCCTGAGAGTGGTAACAAGCTCTGTCTCTTTCAATTTGATAGATGGACAAGCGCAATTTATGCAACAGCAGGGTTACCAGGTCATCACAGCCTCTGGAAGACCCTTCCCGGGGGCAGAGATACCACAACTAAAAGGAGTGCGATTTATTCCACAGCCTCACTTAGTCAGACCTATTAGTATCAAGGAGGATCTCTTAGCTCTCCGAGATATGATCCGGCTCATTCGCAAAGAGCGCCCTGACATCATACACTCTCATACACCTAAGGCTGGACTAATGGGTATGCTGGCAGGCTGGTTGTGCCGTGTGCCTATACGCATACATACTGTGGCGGGGTTACCGTTGCTTGTTCATAGAGGATTCAAGCGCAAGGTCTTAAACTTGGTTGAGCGAATTACCTATAGGTGTGCCACCTCTGTCTATCCGAACTCACATAGGTTACGAGACACAATTATCTCTCTAAAGCTAGCATCACCAGACAAGCTAAGAGTAATCGGGAATGGGAGCTCCAACGGAATTAATGTGCAGCACTTCTGTAAGGAGCTACTCGCCGAAGAGCTTGTAGTCCCTATACGCAAGCACTTGGGGGGGAGCTTCACCTTTATCTTTGTGGGACGGATCGTGAGGGATAAGGGAATCTGTGAACTTGTGGAGGCGTTCACCCGTCTGCAGCAAGCGTACCCCGATGCTCGATTGCTACTTGTAGGCAATTTCGAGCAGGAACTCGATCCACTACCAGAGGAGGTCTATCGTACGATACAGAGTCACTCAGCTATCTACTGTGCAGGGTGGCAAGATGATGTGCGCCCGTGGCTTGTCGCAGCTGATGCACTGGCCTTCCCTTCCTATCGTGAGGGCTTCCCCAACGTTGTGATGCAAGCGGGTGCTATGGAGCTCCCCTGCGTTGTCTCTGACATCAATGGTTGTAACGAAATCATCATAGAGGGAGAGAATGGTCTGATCATACCATCTCACGATGCTACAGCGCTATATCAGGCTATGAAGCGTATGATAGAGGACAAAGCTCTCTACAGGCACTGCCAGCAGAACGCTCGCCCTCTGATTGCCTCTCGCTATAACCAGGAGGATGTATGGCAGGCAACGCTGGAGATGTATCGAAGCTTGACTGGGAATGCTAAGTAGCCACTTCGCGTAGATTTTAGACTATAACAGTTCGCATAGGAAGCGTTATCTTTGTAGTGGCTCGAGTCTGCCTAATAACGAATATGATCTATAGAAAGTATATCAAACGCATATTGGACTTCATAGGAGCTCTCATTATGCTGATTGTGCTGTCGCCACTGCTACTGGTGGTGACGGTGTGGTTGCACTTTGCCAATAAGGGTGCAGGAGCGTTCTTCACGCAGGAGCGCCCAGGCAAGGACGAGCGAATCTTTAAGCTCTACAAGTTCAAGAGTATGACCGATGAGCGAGACGAGGAGGGCAATCTACTCCCCGATGGGAAGCGGCTTACGCCTGTCGGACGCTTCATCCGCAAGACTTCGCTCGATGAGCTACCTCAGCTGTGGAATGTTCTCAAGGGAGATATGTCTTTCATCGGACCACGACCGCTCTTAGTTCAGTATCTTCCTTATTACAGTGAGCGAGAACGGAAAAGGCATCGTGTTTTGCCTGGAATATCTGGATTAGCTCAGGTTAGTGGTAGAAAATGCATTTCATGGGATAGGAAACTAGAGCTAGATGTGTATTATGTCGAAAACTTGAGCTTTCTTCTAGACTTGAGGATTTGCTTTACGACACTGAAAAAAGTTTTATCTCAAGAAAATGTATTGGTTGTTACAGGGAATCTTGAGGGGCCTTTAGACTTAAACAAAGAGAGAGCAATGAAGTTGCAAAAGACAAAACATGATGCTTGAAACAGACTTCAATAAAGTTGCATATGAAGAGTTGCTTTCAAGCACCGTGATGGATTTCTCTGAACTATGATCTTAGTAGAACGACTTAAGACAACGCCCGCTACCTTCATCGTTCGGGACGATCTATACCCATTTGTGGGTGGAGGAAATAAAGCTCGTAAAGCTCTTTATTACGAGCGCTATATGATCGAGCATAGGTTCAATGCCATCGTAACTACAGGTGGCGTACAGTCCAATCATAATAGAGCAATGGCTGTTATAGCTAGTAGAAATAACTGGCCGTGTCATCTAGTAGTTCATGGATCTGAGGAGCGATTTAACCAAGAGAGTGGGAATCCTAAGCTAATTAGAGCCCTGAGAGGTATAACCACAGAGTTTGTCTCAGTAGATAAAATATCAAGCTCTATGGATGATGCTATCTCTAGGTATAAAGAACAAGGATATAATCCTCTATACGTAACAGGTGGGGGGCACGACTTAATAGCAGGCTACGCATATGTTGATGCAGTCTCAGAATTGCTGAAAGCAACCTCAGAGGCTTCTCAACTTAAATATGTTTTTCTTGCTCTAGGTACTGGGTCTACTGTGGCGGGGATTTCTGCGGGGCTAGAGCTTGCAGGACTTGATACAACTGTCGTGGGGGTTTCCATTGCACGCAAGAAGGAGCGAGCAACAGATGTAACTATGACTTTTGCTCAGGGACTTTACAAAGATATGAAGTTGTCAGCTCCTGTGGGTAACATTATTATTACAGACGAGTATCTGTGTGGTGGCTATGAAGGGAGTACTCCTGAAATGACTCAATGGATAGACAATGTAATCGCTCGTTCTGGAGTCTTCTTTGACTATACATATTCAGGAAAAGCATTGTGGGGTACTTACAACTACATAACAAAGCATAAGATTGATCCCTCTGAAGTGTTGTTTTGGCATACAGGAGGACTTATGAACTACCTAGCAAAATAGTATTATGAATATCCTATTTACCTGCGTCGGACGACGTAACTATTTGTTGCGCTACTTTAGAGAGGCTATGCGTGATGGTGATCAGATCATCGCATGTGATATGCAGGCCTCAGCACCTGGACTGACAGAGGCCGATAGAGCATTCCTAGTGCCTGCTATCTATGACGAGTCGTATATACCCACGCTCCTAGAGAAGATCAGAGAGTATCAAGTAGATGCCCTGATATCGCTCAATGATTTAGAGCTACCTATCCTCTCAGCACACCGCAAGGAGATAGAAGCGCTGGGTGCCAAGCTCTTAGTATCGGACGAGCGAGTGATAGACATAACATTTGACAAGCTCAAGACGGCGGCCTTCCTTAGAGAGGCGTGTGGGTTACAGACGCCCTACACAGAGACAAGTCTAGAGGCATTTTGTGGTGGCAGTCAAAGCTCTTATCCTTGTGTCCTCAAGCCTAGATGGGGCAGTGCTTCGATAGGTATTGAGTTTCCTCAGAGTGAAGAGGAGCTACTCATCGCAGACAAGTTACTCCGTATCAAGCTCAAGAACACAATCCTATACAACGCCTCCAAAGAGCACTTTGCCGCAGCCATCCTTTATCAAGAGAAGATAACTGGTCGGGAGTATGGGCTGGACATCCTCAATGACTTAGAGGGGAACTACGTGGGGACCTTCGTCCGAGAGAAGCTCGCTATGAGAGCTGGGGAGACGGACAAGGCGAGGACAATCATTGATGATCGCTTCGAGTATATTGGTCGTACGATCTCTAAGCACCTAAGGCATATAGGCGTACTAGACTGTGATGTACTGGAGCGGGAGGGTGAGCTATACGTCCTAGAGATGAATGCTCGCTTTGGTGGTGGATACCCCTTCTCGCACGAAGCTGGTGAGCATGCGACAGCCTGCATCTTGGAGTGGCTACAAGGGAGAAAAGATATTGCTCAGCACCTACAGTATAAGGCTGGCATCACGCTATCTAAGTGTGACCGCCTGATACGAGTCCTAGATTATGTATGATGCTACTCTGCGTTGCTAAGTGTGCGTCGGCTCCCTCTTGCCTCTCGTGAGGACGGTGTGTGGGGGGTAGCTATTAGCTGTTAGCTGTTGGCTGTTGGCTGTTGGCGATTGGCTGTTGCTGTTGGCTGTTGGCCGTTGACCGTTGGCGATTAGCTGTTGGCGATTGGGGCGATTGGCTAGCTGTCGTTTTTTCGTACCTTTGCTGTAGCTTGTTTAAGCGTT